>DATNKH010000863.1:0-7074 GCA_035603475.1 Thermoanaerobaculia bacterium | reverse complement strand
GCGTGAAGGTCGAGGGCGTCCTCGTCGGCTCGCGCGCCAGCTTCGAGGCGATGAACCGCGCCGTCTCCCTGCACCAGCTGCGGCCGGTGATCGACCGCACCTTCCCGCTGGCCGAGGCCCGGGCGGCGTTCGAGCACATGGCGTCGGGTCGGCACTTCGGGAAGATCTGTATCGAGATCTGAAGAGGCTCAGTGCCCTTCGGGCAGGCCGGGGGATGCCAGAAGCCGAAGAACGCGATACATAAGGTTCGGTGAGAGTTCTCGCCGAGATCGACCTTTCTTGCTTCGTCCGTTGAGTCGCTCTTCTCGGGTTGGAGTGTCCTAGGCCTGCGTTACTTCAGGCTGCCGATCTGTCTTGGCCACTTAGAGTTCCGGAGGCATTCCCAAGCCGGCAGGCTTTCTGACGTGCATTCAGCGGCTATGCATCGCCAGCGGAATCTCTCGATGACCGAGCGGGAATCTCAGTCGTCGAGATCAGGCGTGAATCTTGGATGCGATCGAGTTGACCGAGAGGCTGTGATACGAGCTGCACAACCGCCCTTCGAATCTGCTCCTGGGACGCCAACACTCTGGAGGAGATCAACCTTGTCTCTCACGACTTCAATCCTGCGCCTCTCGATTTCCAGTTGTCTCTCTTGAAGGTTGAGGTCGTTTCTGTATTCGCGGTCTTTGGTCCGCTCATGACGATCGGCGATGTACTTGCGAATTGTCTCCAAGGGATTGAGTGCGCCCAAGACCTCCCAGAAGCCGGGCGACGCCTAGAAGGAGATCTCGGTCCAGCGGCGAGTTGGTACGAATTGGGCGAGATCTTCCAGGTCCTCGGTTACCACAATGGCGCCGACGGCCTCGGCCTGCGCCGCCAGGATCACATCACCGTCAAGTGCCGCTGGCGGCGCGGTCGGACGGCCGCGACGCCGAGCTTCCGCCCAGAGCTCGGCAGCTCGGCGCAAGGTAGGCGTGTCAATCGGGAGGTAAGGAAGGAATTCTTCCAGCGAATCGAGCCTTGCGACCGACTGTTTGAAGTCCTGATGCAGAAGCTTCCGCCGTAGCTCATCGTCGGCAATCTCGGGAATCACGATTCTCTGGTCGGCTGCTACTGCCGCCGCGAACCATCCAACGAACGCACCGTCAGGCCTTGGATGGACGAGCATCGCCAGCGGACCGGTGTCGAACATGAGCGGGGGGGCGGTCATTCCTTGAAGCGCCGCCGATAGGAGAGCCGGTCAGCCCCGAGCTCCGCTTTGAGAACCGGAAAAACCTCCTCGTCATAGCCAGACTCATCGGCGAGCCACTCGCGTACGAGCTGGAGAGCCCGGGCGTTCCGGACGCGCAGGTCGTCGTCGAGCTTGGCTTCCGAGTGAGATTTCTGATGTTGGGTAGCCACGTCTTCCTCCTCGCGTTCCACCAAAGGGACGCCGAGTCCAAGGCTAGTCTACAACTTGTGCGGAGGGGCTGAGCAACCCCGGCCTTGCCAGCCGTTCAAGCCGTTGCCGCTCTCGGCGGTACCCAGGTGCTCGGGGATGCGGGGCACGTTAACCACGACGCTGGACCGGCTCTTGCCCCGTCGATCGCGAGCTTGAGGTAGGTTGGCATCCGCCTGGTAGCGGACTTTACGACTAGTGCGGCTCGGCATGGGGACGCGAGGGAGCCTTCGAGTTACCGACGCGGCCAGCGCGCCGAATCGCCACTGGGAGAACCGAGGCGAACTCAGCCTTCAAGGCGCCTGAGGATTCGGCTGCGAACCTCTTCCCAGGGAGACCCGGCCTCTGGGTCAGCCTCAGAGTCGGCGAGGCGGCGATCCAGCTCGACCTTTAGTTCATCGGGGATCGAAACCGCCTCTGGCACGGCGGCGATGCTGTCCCAGAGCAGCTCGACGAGGCGGAGGCGCTCTGCAACCGGCAGCTCGAGGAGATCGGCGAGGGGGATTCCCTGCAAGGTCAACAGCTGTTCGGGGTTTGGCGGCGAACTCTTCGCGGGCCCTACCTTGCCCGATGGGCTTGCCTGCACCACGCCGGAGAGGATGATTTTCTTGTTCCCAAAGGCCGCTACCAGCTCCAACCGTCCACCCAGCGCGGCAATATAGCGCTGCAGAATGGAGACCTGACAGTCGGCGAGGTTGTCTCGGCTTTCCAGGCGTGAGAGGTCCGCCTGATCGATCATGGACGCCTCCGCGACCTCTGTCTGCGTCTTGCCGGCCGCCTCGCGCAAAGTTCGCATCGTCAGATGGACTCCCCGCTGAGTGCGCGCCGGAGCGCGCCCCGAGCTCTCGCTGCGCGCACGGATCTGTTCTTCGATAGCGTCCAGGGTATCCTCAGAGACGTGGAGGTCGGCGAGGACTCTTTTGAGATCGGCGCCGGTCGTGCGACGGCCGAAGTGCGCCTTGATGACCTCGGAGAAGGTCTGATCCTGGCGTTTCTTGCGAGCGAGCGCCGCATAGGCTTCCGCGTCGAGAGAGATCGTCTTGTGGGCCATGGCCGGAGGATGCGCCCTCAGCAGATCGGGGTCAAGGTGATTCCGATCTGCGGCACGTGTAGACCCTCGGCCCAAGACCAGGGCGCTTTCACCCAGCTCAGGTCGTCTTGATCGCCGTGAGCGGATCGACCGCCGCGGCCTCCCGTGCCGGCAGGTAGCTGGCGGCCAGGGCCGCGGCGGCGACTAAGAGCGCCACCCCGACGTAGGTCAGCGGGTCGGCAGTCCCGACGCCGAAGAGCACGCTCGCGAGCAGGCGTGCGAGGGCGAAGGCGGCGGCGAGGCCGCAGGCGAGGCCGCCCAGGGCGAGGAGCATCCCTTGCCGCACGACCATGCCGACGACCTGGGCGCGGTCGGCGCCGAGGGCCATGCGGACTCCGATCTCCTGGGTGCGACGGCGCACGGATTGGACGGTGACGCCGTAGATGCCGAGGGCGGCGAGGAGGGCGGCCAGGGCGCCGAAGGCGGCGACGGTCGAGGAGAGGAGGCGCGGCCTGGCGACGTCGTCCGCCACCAGCTGGCTGAGCGGTGCGACCTCGGAGATCGGCTGGTCTGGGTTCCACTGCCAGATCGCCCGGCGCGCCGCGCCGAGGACTGCCAGGGGGTTGCCGGCGGTGCGGACGAAGAGCTTGATGGTGCCGCGTGGGAAGAGGCCCATCGGCCCGTAGATCGCCGGCCCGGCAGGCCTGGCCATGCCCTTGCCGTGCACGTCGCCGACCATGCCGACGACGGTGAGATCGACTTTGCCGTCGCGCAGCAGCTTGCCGACCGCTTCCTCCCCGGGCCAGAGCTGATGCGCCAGGCTCTGGCTGACGATGAGGGCCGGCGGTGCCTTGCCGTCCTCGTCGCGCTGGTCGAAGTCGCGCCCGCGCAGAAAGGGGATGCCGAGGGCGCGGAAGTAGCCGGCCGAGACGATCAGCAGGCCTTCGTCGGCGGTGACCGGCCGCGGGTCCGCCGCTCCCACCGGGATGAAGGAGTACTTCTCGCCCTGGTCCGCGAGGGGCTGGGTGTGGCCGGCTCCCACCGTCAAGACTCCCGGCAGGCTGCGCAGCCGGCGGAGGATCTCGCCGCGGTACCGGGCGCCGCCGTCGGGCGCGTTGGCCTGCTCGTCCGGGATCGAGATGCTCAGGCTCAGGACGTGGGCGGCCTGGAAGCCGGGGTCGACGTGCACCAGCTGCCAGAAGCTGCGCAGCAGCAGACCGGCGCCGATCAGCAGCAGGGTGGCGAGGGCGGTCTGGGCCATGACCAGCATCCGGGCGCCGTGCCCGCGTCCCTCGTCGCCGGCGCTCCTCTCCTGGAGCGCCTGGCGCAGGTCCGGCCCCGCCGCCCGCCGCGCCGCCGCCTCGCCGAAGGCAAAGCCGCAGGCGACCGCGAGCGCGAGGGTGAACAGCGCCACCGCGCCGTCGAGCCGGATCTCGTTGGCGCGTGGCAGGTACTCGGCGGCAAGGCTGCCAAGCCCGACGATGCCGAGCTCGGCCAGCAGCAGTCCCAGGACGCCGCCGGCGAGCGCGAGGCCGACGCTCTCGATCAGCAGCTGTCCGGCGAGGCGCGACGGCGTGGCTCCCAGGGCGGCGCGGATGGCCAGCTCGCGGCGGCGGCCAGCCGCCCGGGCGAGGCTCAGGTTGGCAAGGTTGACGCAGATCACGAGCAGCACCAGGCCGACCGCCGCGAAGAGCACGGTGAGCAGGGGACGGACGTCGCCGGTCACCTTCTCGGCCAGCGGCACCAACGCGGCGGTGCCCCAACCCTCGTTGCTCGCGGTGAATTGCTTCTCGAGACGGGTCAGCACGGTCGTCGCCTGGGTGGTCGCCGCGCGCAGCGTGACGCCGGGAGCGAGGCGGCCGACCACGTTCAACCAGCGCACCTCCCGGAGGTGTGGGATCTTGTCGTCGCCGACCAGCGAGAGCGGCGCCCAGATGCCCACCTCGCGGTCAGGGAAGGCGAGCTCGGGCGGCATCACGCCGACGACGGTGTACGGAGCGCCGTCGAGCGTCACCTTGCGTCCTACCACCGCGCGGTCGCCGGCGAACCGGCTGCGCCAGAGGCGGTGGCTGAGCACGACGACATGGTTGGTGCCCGGCCGGTCGTCCGCAGGCAGCAGCGGGCGGCCAAGCGCGGCCTGCATCCCAAGGGTGGGGAAGAAGGCGCCCGAGACGCTCGCCACCGGCACCCGCAGCGGCTCGCCGGCCCCGGTGAGGCTCATGCCCGAGTTGCCGGGGAACCAGGCGTAGTCGGCGAGGCTCGCGAAGGCGCGGCCGGGACCGGACGTGGAGCGCGCAAGATCGTCGACGTCCTGCGACGAGAAGGCGGCCACGATCCCTCTCTCGCGGTGGGCGTGGCCGACCCAGGCCAGCCGCTCCGGGGCGCGGAAGGGGAGCGGCCGCAGCAGCACGGCGAGCACCGCGCTGAAGATCACGGCATTGGCGCCCAAGCCGACGGCGAGGGTGAGCAGTGCCGCGGTGATGTAACCCTTGCTGCGCCGGAAGGAGCGCAGCGCCTGGAGGATCTCGGTGGTCATCGCGGGCTCCTGATCGATGGTCTCTCTGACGTCAGGAGGGGTACGAGACTGGCGCTCCGAGGTTGCAGCGCCGCCGGTAGGTGAAGAGTGTACCCGTTCCCGCCGCGGCTGGCGGCACCGACCCGGCTGGCCGGTAGCGGTCCGGACGTGGCCGGGCGCGCCGACCTGCGGCGCCCTGGTCAGGTAAACGTCGAGCGTGACGCCGCGGAGGCGTCCGGAACGAGATCGAACGGCACGCCGGTGCCGGCGCCGAAATAGGGACGGGAGTTGGCGCCCGCGAGCGCGAAGCCGTTGATGGCAATACGGCGCGGCAGGGTGCCCTGGTTCTCGGCGCTACGGTGTACGACATACGGGCCGAAGAAGGCGGCGCTGCCCGCCGAGAGGAGCGCTGGGACTCCTGGACGATCGCCGAAATAGCTCCGCACCAAGGCCGGGTCGAGGTGTCCCTGTCGCCCGCTGCCCGGATAGAAGACGAGAGGACCGTTGTCGGGCGTCGAATCGTCGATCGCGACGACGGTTTGAACATAGCTCCCGCGGCCGTCCACGTCGCGCCACTCCGGAGTGCCGTAGCGGCGGTGCTCGCTGTCCTGGTGAGGCTCGAATTCGAGCCCATCGTGCGGGTACTTGGCATGGAGCTGGTTGAGGAGGTGGACCGCTCTGGACGTGCCGAGGAGCTGACCGACGATCGAGGTGAGCCGTACGTCGCGCCCACAGGCAAGGAACGCCGGCTCGCAACCCCCTGCCCAGACGACCCGCAGCAGCCGGAGCGAGCCGTTCGCACCGCCGAAGACGAACTGGCTGCCGGCACTCTCGACCTGCTGCGTGTCCGCCCTTCCCTCGCTGGCCGGGAGCGTCGCGGCCAGGTCCCGCCCCATGGCGCGCAACCGCTCGGCAGCCGCGGCCATTGCCGCGACCTCCTCACGCGAGAAGAGGTTCTCGACGATCAGGAAACCGTCGTCGTAGTAGCGGCACACGTCGGCCGCGGAAAGCTCTTGGAGCATCAGCTGGCATGGATTGTAACTTAGCCAACCGCTAACAGCTAATCGTCGAGCCCGCGGGTAATGTCCTGAATTGCCCTTGCCCCCTGTCGGCGAGGCACCCAGAGTCCTCTGCCCATGCCCCACAACCCCCTCGCCCAAAGCGAGGCAAGGGCAATCTCGGACACTACCAGCCCGCGGGCCGCGCGGGCCGCGTGGGCTGCGAGAGCGAGCGACGTGCTGCGCCGCGCCGGAAGCGTGCCGCCTGCTCCGGCAGCTCTAGGGCGCCGGCTGCCGCGGCAGCTCGAGAGGCGTCTCGGCGGGCAGCAGGTCCACGTGCGCCTCGGCCACCTGCTTGCGGAAGGCCGCGACGTCCTCGCTCAGCAGGCGGTTGACCTCTTGCAGGGCCGCCGCTGTCGCGGTCTCGGCCTGCTGCAGCTCGGCCCGCTGGGTGGGGTTCGGCGGATCCCAGGAGGAGTCGAGCGAGAAGAGGGCCAGCTGGACCCGGTTGATCGGCGTCCGGTCGTCGACGATGCCCTTCGTGTTCGGCGGCACGAACAGCCGCCGCTCCTCCGCGTCGAGCTTCCGCCGCAACCCGCGGGCCGAGCGCAGCAGGGGATTGCCGGGCGCCGCGGCCGGCGTGTCGGTCCCTTCCTTCTTCTTCTTCTCCTCCTCCCTGGCGTCGGCGCGGCGCAGCTTGCCGACCACCACGTCGAGGTCGGCGCGAGCGGCCCGCACGCGGTCGATGGCCTCGACCACGGAGTCCTGCAGCTCGCCGATCCGCCGCACGGCCGCCTCGCGGGTCTGCCAGTCGGCGTCGGTGTTGTGGCTCGACGGGTCGGCGGCCACCCGCACCGTCCCCTTCGCCTCGTGGCCGCGGAAGCGGATGGTCACGTTGTAGGTGCCGGGAGGCACCTGCGGGCCGCTGTCGCGGCGGAAGAAGTCGCCGCGCTCGCCGCGCGGCGGCTGCCGGAACTGGTCGCGGCCGAGGTCCCAGGCGGCGCGATTGACGCCCAGCTTCGCGGGCCCCTTCATCGTGCGCAGGACCTTGCCGGCGCCGTCGCTGATGCGGATCTCGACCTGCGGCTCGTTCGGGCGCGGCCCTCCCGGC
>DATNKH010000862.1:0-5534 GCA_035603475.1 Thermoanaerobaculia bacterium | reverse complement strand
GCGTGGACCGGGGCATGGTGATTCGCGACGCGGGCGCCGCCGCCGGCTTCGGCGACCTGGTGGCCGCGGCCGCAGCGCTGCCGGTGCCGCGGGACCCCCCGCTCAAGGCGGCGAAGGACTACACCCTCATCGGCACCAGGGTGCTCCGCGTCGACGGCCCGCGAATCGTTCGCGGCACGGCCGTCTACGGCCTGGACGTCCGGGTGCCAGGCCTGCGCAAGGCGGTGGTGGCGCGCTGTCCCGTCTTCGGAGGCAAGCCGCTGCGGTGGGACGCCGCGGCGGCCCGGGCGGTTGCCGGCGTGCGCGAGGTGGTGGAGATCCCCACGGGCATCGCGGTCGTCGCCGACGACACCTGGACCGCGCTCAGGGGCCGCGAGGCCCTGCGCGTGGAGTGGGACGAGGGACCGCGGGCGCACGATTCGACCGACACCTACCGCGGCCGCCTGGCGGCCGCGCTCCGTGCCGGCGGCAGGACCACCCGGGCGGTAGGCGACGCTGCGGCCGCGCTCGCGAGCGCCTCGCGCCGCCTGCAGGCCGAGTATCACTACCCTTTTCAGGCCCACGCCCCGGTCGAGCCGATGAACTGCGCCGCCGAGGTACGTGCGGACGGCTGCGAGATCTGGGTGGGCACCCAGGCGCCGAACGAGGCGCAGCGGGACGTGGCGAGGCTCCTGGGCATGAAGCCTGAAGCCGTACGCCTCGACGTCGCCCTGCTCGGCGGCGGCTTTGGACGGCGGCTGGCCTACGACTACGTCATCGAGGCCGTCGAGCTGGCGCGGCGAGTTCCCTACCCGGTACAGGTCGTCTGGACGCGGCCGGACGATATGCGCCATGGCACCTTCCAGCCGGCCGCGCTGCATGCCCTGAGCGCAGGTCTCGACCCCGCCGGCAAGCCGGTGGCCTGCATCCACCGCTGCGCGACGTTCCACCTGTCGATGTTCGGCCCTTACCGGCCCGACGACCCGGAGCTGTACGACGGCAGCCCCTGGGGCGGCCCCGACACCCCCTATGCCTTCCCGGCGCTTCGGGTCGACTACGCCCCGCTCGAGGCGCCGGTCCCCACCGGGGCGTGGCGCTCCGTCGAGTATCCATCGACGGTCTTCGCGCGCGAGTCCTTCGTGGACGAGCTGGCGCAGGCGACGGGGCGCGATCCCGTGTCGCTGCGGCTCGATCTCATCCCGTCGCCGGGGACCGTCCAGCGGCGAACGATGACGCTCGACAATGGGGACCGGCTTCGCCGTGTGCTGCGCCTCGCCGCGGAGAAGGCAGGCTGGGGCAGCCCGCTGCCACGCCTTCGCGACGGCCGGCGCCGCGGCCGGGGGATCGCGTGCAACTCGTACCACCAGCAGACGATGGTGGCCCAGGTGGCCGAGGTCTCCGTAGGCAGCGAGGGCGACGTGCGCGTGCATCGCGTCGTCTGTGCCATCGATTGCGGCCAGGTGGTGAACCTCAGCGGCCTCGAGGGGCAGGTCGAGAGCGCGGTGCTCTGGGGCCTCTCCGCCACCCTGCACGGACGGATCACGTTCGCCGATGGGCGGGTCGAGCAGAGCACCTACGGCGATTTCCCGGTCATGCGGATGCGCGACGCACCGCTCATCGAGACCTGGACCGTGCGGTCGGACCTTCCTCCCTTTGGTGTCGGCGAGCAGCCCGTGCCGCCGATCTACGCGGCGGTCGCCAACGCCGTCTTCGCCGCCACCGGCAAACGCATCCGCGAGCTGCCGATCCAGGGCGCCGCGCTGCGGGAGGACCTGCGGCCCTGAGCCGGCTCCGCCGAGATGCGGGCAGGATCGGCGCGCCGCCCTACCAGTCGACGGCCAGCCGCAGCCGGACGTCACGCCGCTGGTCGCGGTAGAAGAGGCATCCCTCGCGGCGGCCGTGGAGGTACAGGTCGCGGAGGATCTCGACGTCGCGGCGGCAGTACTCTTCGACCAGGTCCAGGCGCCCCTGCTTGACCCACTCGAGTGATTGCAGGCCGTCGGCGGACTTGCCGAGGCCCAGCGTGTCCAGCGCCAGCCGGCCCATGGCGACGCGGAAGCCCAGGCGCAGGTGGACGTCCTCCAGCAGGTCGAGCGTCGGCAGGGTGCGGCAGTAGTCCTCGCCGGTGTAGCCGGCCAGCACACCGAAGTCGAAGCGCTTGACGTTGAACCCCACCACCAGGGTCGCCTGCCGCAGCGCCGCGGCGAGCTCGTGGACCTGCCGTTCACCGTAGGCGGCGAAGCTCCCCTCCTCGAGGAAGCAGGCGACCGCGATCGCGACTCCCATGCGGTGGCAGTTGCCGAAGCCCCCCACCTCCGCCGCAGAGCGCAGGGTCTCGACGTCGAACAGCACCGTCCGCGGCAGCTCGCGATGGCGGCGGACTTGCTCGGGCGACCGCCAGCGCGACCGCTCAGACCGAGCTCTCGCCGCGGCCTCCTCGCCCGTGCTCGGATCCATGACCTCCGGGAGGCGGGCGCGGCGCCAGGACCCGGTCTCGACGAGCTCCGGATTTGCCCGTCGATCCGAGAGCTCCGGGACCGCCGGTGGTGGCTCGGCCGACGTCGTCGCGCCTTCCCCGGAGGCCGTCGTCGCTGCTGGCGGGGCGGCCTGGGCGGCCATGGAGGTCACGGCCGTCATCGGCATGGCCGGCATCGGCGGCACCGCCGGGATCGCCGGCATCGCCGCCTCCTCGCGCCCCAGCAGCAGCCGCAGGATGCGCATCGCGCCCGGCTTGTCGAGCGGACGGTTGCCGTTGCCGCACTTCGGCGACTGGATGCAGGAGGGACAGCCGGTCTCGCAGGGGCAGCCGGCCACCAGCTCGAGCACCCGCTCGAGCAGGCCGGCGAGATCCTCGTGGCCGCGGGCGGTGATCCCCACCCCGCCGGGATGACCGTCGTAGATGAACACCGCGCCGCACCCCACCTGCGGATGGAAAGGATAGGAGATGCCGCCGATGTCGCCGCGATCACAGAGCGCCAGCAGCGGGAAGAGCGAGATCGCCGCGTGCTCGCTGGCGTGCAGCGCCCCGAGGAAATGCTCGCCGGCGCGCCGCAGCGTCTCCTCGAAGTGGCGCGGCGCCTGCCACCAGAGGCCCACGGTCTCGAACTCGACCGGCGGCAGGTCGAGCGGCGTGCGGTCGATGGTCTCCTGGCCGTGGACGCGCTTGCGCTCGAAGCCCACCACCCATTCGGTGACCTTGAGCCGGCCGAGGCTGGCCACCAGCGGGCCGTCGCCGGCCGGCGGCCGCAGCACCTCCAGGATCTCGGTCTGCTTCTCGGTCAGCGGCGTCGTGAAGTAATCCAGGTCGGCGGCGACCGCGCGCACCCGGCGCTCCTCGCGCTCGAGCGCCTCCACCAGGTATTGCCGGCCGGCGTGCAGGTAGACCGCGCCCGGATGGCACTCGTGCAGGGCGCGCACCGCGTCGATGGTGCCGATCAGACGGCCGCCGGGATCGCCCGCGGCGCCGGCGCCGCCTGCCGTATCGCCGCCGCCGGCGCCGGTGCCGGCGCCGGCGAGGATGGCGAAGGTGTTGCCCGTGCCGCGCAGGTTGATCAGCCGCTGCGGGTGGCGCCGCAAGCAGAAGATCTCGCCGCCCAGCTCGACCGCCTCGCCGAGAGCGGCGGCCGCGGGCGCCTGCTCGGCCTCGGCAGGGGCGGCAGCCGCGGGAGCCGCGACCAGCAGGTGCCCCTGGCGCAGCAGGCCATCGACGCTGTCCCGGTGCCGCTCGAGGTAGCGGCGGTCCTGCAGCGGCTCGAGCGGCATCTCGGCGGCGGCGCAGAGCAGATGGCCGCGGGCCACCTGCCGGTTGGCGGGGTCGACCACCAGCCGCTCGCAGGGACGCTCCAGGAACTGCTCCGGGTGGTCGAGGAAATACTGGTCGAGCGCGTCCGGCATCGCCACCATGACGGTGATCGACTCGCGCCCGTCCCTCCCCACCCTGCCGGAGCGCTGCCAGGTCGCCATCATGCTGCCCGGATAACCCACCAGGATGCAGGCGTCGAGGCCGCCGACGTCGATCCCCATCTCGAGCGCCGAGGTCGAGATGACTCCGTCCAGGGCGCCGGTGAACAGCGCGCGCTCGACGTCGCGGCGTTCCTCCGGCAGGAACCCGGCACGATAAGAGGCCACCCGCGACGCCAGCTCGGGCTCCTGCCGGCGCAGCCAGGAGTACAGCAGCTCGGTGATGCGCCGCGCCTTGGTGAAGACGATGGTCTTGAGGCCGGCGTCGAGACAGCGGACGAACAGCCGCAGCGCCGCGGTGTAGGGCGACCCGCCGGGGCGCACCAGCAGCAGGTGCCGCCCCTCGCGCGGCGCTCCGGACTGGGCGATCCAGTGGAACTCGCGCCCGGTCAGCTCGGCGGCGAACTGGCCGGCGTTGGCGGCGGTGGCCGAGGAGGCGATGAGCACCGGGTCGCTCCCCACCGACCGGCACAGCCGCAGCAGCCGCTGCAGCACGTGATGGAAGTGGCTGCCGAAGATGCCGCGGTAGGTGTGCAGCTCGTCGAGCACGATCCAGGACAGGTCGGCGAGCAACGGCCCCCAGGTCGTCCAGTGCCCGAGGATGCCGAGGTGCAGCATGTCGGGATTGGAGATCAACACCCGCGGCAGGCGCTTGCGGATCGCCGCGCGGCGGGCCGGCGGCGTGTCGCCGTCGTAGATCTCGCAGCCGGCCTGGCCGGCGTCGAGGCCGGCATCGGCGGCCAGGCGCCGCAGCTTGCCGCGTTGATCCTGTCCGAGCGCCTTCAGCGGGAACAGGAACAGGCCGCGGCCCGGGCCGCCGTTGACCGCCTCGGCGAGCGCCGGCAGCTGGAAGACGAGCGACTTGCCCGACGCCGTCGGAGTGGTGATGAGCACGTCCTGGCGCCGGCCAACCGCCGCCAACCCGTCAGCCTGATGGCTCCAGAGCCGCGGCACGCCGCCGCGTTCGAGCGCCAGCGCCAGCGCCCGGGGCAGCGGCGGGTCGAGCTGGTCGAGCTCTCGATGGCGCGCCGGCTGCGGCGGCAGGTAGGCGGAATGGACGATCTGCTGGCCGAGCCGGCTGTCATGCCGGAGGTCGTCCACCAGGCTTGCCAGGCTCGCGGCGGGCGCAGAGTTACGGCTCATTCACGCCATTGTAGCTTGCCTCGGCAGGCGTCCGCGACCGGGCCGCTCGGCCGTCCGGGCCGCCCCGGTCACGCCCGGCCCGGCCGGCGCCGCCTGCCTGCCTGGACCGCTTCGCTATACTGCGTCGATTCAACTTGCCCCGCATGGCCTGACCGGATGTCGTTCCACTCTCCCCCTCCCGGCTCTCCCCGCGGCTCCACCGGCGCTCCCGCTGCGCCCCGCGACCTGCTCATCGCCGGCCGCCTGGTGCAGCCGGGCTTGAACCGGATCGCCGGCCCGGACCGGCGGGCGCCGGCGCAGGTGGAGCCCAAGGTCATGGAGGTCCTGGTCTGCCTCGCGGAGACACCGGGCGAGGTGGTATCGCGCGAAGCCTTGATCGACAAGGTCTGGAAGGGCGGATTCGTCAGCGACGACGTCCTGACCCGCTCGATCGGCCAGCTGCGGCGCCTGTT
>DATNKH010000861.1:0-2436 GCA_035603475.1 Thermoanaerobaculia bacterium | reverse complement strand
CGATGCTTGCCAGCCTCCTCGACGCCTCCACCAACCCCCCTATACCCTTAGCGGACGCCCTCCCAGTCTGAAAAAGCTCGCTCCACGACACCCAGCCCTCGACCGGAGGTCCTCTTCTGCGGAATCGCTGCCCGCGAGTAGTGGGTCAGTGCGCGAAGGCTCGGTATCTGCTAGACTTTTCTGTCTTTGCCGGCGCGCGGGAGCTCGCGATGCGCGCCTACCCACTGAATCTGGAGGCTCGACGAGAATGCTGAAGATCCGCCTGCGCCGCATGGGCGCTCGGCACAGTCCCTACTACCGCGTGGTGGTGTCGGACTCACGCAACGTCCCGACCGCCTCGGCGGTGGAGGAGTTGGGTCACTACGATCCGACCGGCAAGCCGGCACGGGTCACGCTCGACGCCGAGCGCATCGGCTACTGGGTCGGCCAGGGGGCCCAGCTGTCGCCCACGGTCAAGCGGCTGATGGGCCAGGCGCGCAAGAGTGCCTGAGCTGGTCGACGAGGTCCGGGACCTGGTCCGCCTGCTGGTCGACGACCAGGAGGCGGTGGCGGTGTCCGGGACTCACCCGACGGGGGGGCGGCGGGACCGCGGCTCGGTGCTGGAGCTGCGGGTGGCCCCCGACGACCTGGGGAAGGTGATCGGTCGCCAGGGGCGCACCGCGCGCGCCCTGCGCACGCTGCTCGAGACCCGGGGTGACCGGCGTGGCGAGCGGTATGAGCTCGACATCCTCGAAGATTAGCGAGCCGCCGGCAGCTCCGGCTGCCACCCCGGAGACCATCGCGGTCGGCCGGATCTTGCGGCCGCACGGCCTGCGTGGTGAAGTGGTCGTGGAAGTGCTGACCGACGCGCCGCGGCGGTTCGATCCGGGAAGCTCCCTGCTGCTGGTGCGCGAGGGCCAGCCGGAAGTCGCGCTGGTGGTTGCCGCGCGACGCGCGGCCAGCGCGCCGGGCAGGTCTACGGGCGGCGGCCGGACCCGGCAAGCGACGGCGCTGGTACGGTTTGCCGGGATCGGCGACCGCGAGGCGGCGGCGGCGTTGCGCGGCGGCTGGCTCGAGATCGAGCGGTCCCTGGTGCCGCCGGCGCCGGCGGGGACGTATTACCGCTTCGAGCTGCTGGGGTGCCGCTGCAGCGACGGCGGCGAGGAGCTGGGGGAGGTGGTCGAGGTGGTGGAGGACGGCGGCGGCCTGCTGCTGATCGTCGCCGACGGCCGCCGCGAGGTGCCGGTGCCGTTCGTGGCGCGCTTCCTCCGCGCCGTCGACGTCGCGCACGGCAGAATCGAGCTGGATCTGCCGCCGGGGCTGATCGAAGCATGCGCATCCAGGTCCTGACCATCTTCCCCGAGCTCTTCGGACCGTTCCTGGCCACCAGCCTGGTGGGGAGGGCGATCGCCAGGGGGCTGCTCACGGTGGAGGTGCGTGACCTGCGCGACTTCGCCGAGGACCGGCATCGCAGCGTCGACGACGAGCCCTACGGCGGCGGCGGCGGCATGGTGATGATGGCGCCACCGTGGATCCGGGCGGTGCGGGCGCTCATGCCGGAGAGCGGCGAGGGCGGCACGGGCGGCGAGGGCAGCGAGGGCGGCGCGGCCACACGGGGTCACGGGCCCTGGCGGGTGCTGCTGTCGCCGCAAGGAGCGCGGCTCGACGACGCCAAGGTCCGGGAGCTTGCCGCCCGCGGAGGGCTGATCCTGCTCTGCGGCCGTTACGAGGGGATCGACGAGCGGGTGCGGCAGACGGTGGTGGACGAGGAGGTCTCGATCGGCGACTACGTGCTGTCCGGCGGCGAGCTGCCGGCCATGGTCCTGATCGAGGCGCTGTCGCGGCAGGTGCCCGGGGTGGTGGGGCAGGCGGAGTCCGTGGCCATGGACAGCTTCCGCGACGGCCTGCTCGACCACCCGCACTACACGCGCCCGCCGGTGGTCGAGGGTCTGGCAGTGCCGGCGGTGCTGCTGTCCGGCGATCATGCCGCGATCCGCCGCTGGCGCCGCGAGGAAGCCGCGCGGGCGACGCGCGCGAAGCGTCCCGATCTATTGGAAGGTGGGGCGGGTGGCGGGCTGGTAGGCAGGGTAGTGTCCTAGATTTGCTAGGTTGCCCTTGCCTCCCTCGCGCCGTTTGGGCGAGGGTCCAAGCCTGGAGGGCGGCGGCGTAGTACTGCCGACCCTCGCCCAAACGGAGCGAGGGAGGCAAGGGCAATCTAGCTAGCAATCTAGCTAGGACACTACCGGCGGGCCGGCAGCGCTTGCGCGGTCCCGCGGAGTTGGCCAATAATGACCGGAATCGTTCCAACTGCGGAGCGCCGGGCTCGAGATGGCGAGGTGAAGTCATGAATCAGCTGCAGCAGGTGGAAAGTCTTTACATTCACAAGGAACAGCCCGAGTTCCGCGCCGGCGACACGGTGCGCGTCCACGTGCGGGTCGTCGAGGGTGACAAGGAACG
>DATNKH010000860.1:0-2506 GCA_035603475.1 Thermoanaerobaculia bacterium | reverse complement strand
CGCCGCGCTGGGCGCCCTCGCCGCCCCGCCCCGCCGCCCGCGCGCCGCCGCCCCCGGAACGCGCCCGCTCCCCGGCACCGTCGCCGCCCCCCACATGCAGCGCGACCTCGCCAAGGCCTGATCTCCGCCGCTCGGTGCGATCAGCGCCGCTCGGCGAGCGCCGCCATCGCGGCGGGCAGCGCCAGGCGCGCCCATTCGGCGTACATCGCTGCCGACGGGTGAAGCCCGTCGGGAGCCAGCTGCGTGCTGTCGCCGAGCGCCTTCTCGGAGGCGGCGGTGATGTCGACGTAGCGGGCGCCGGCGCGCCCCGCCTCCTCGCGGTTGATCTGGTTGAACTGCCGGATCTCGCGGGCGACGCGCGGCAGGTCGCGGCCACTGGCGATCGCGTAGGAAGTGACGCTCCAGTCCGGTATCGACAGCACGATCACCCGGCCTGGCTCGCCTCCCGCGAAAGCGCTCGCCCGCCGCAGCAGAGCGGCGAAGGCGGGCCGGTAGTCCTCGGGCCGCCCGCCACGGTACTGGTCGTTGACTCCGATCAGCAGCGACACCAGGGCGAACGGCCCGCGCGGCGCCGCGGCGTCGATGCCGGCGGACAGCTCGGCGGTGGTCCAGCCGGTACGCGCCACGATCTCCGGCTCGCCCGCATCGCCCGGCGCCAGGCCGTGCCGCCGCAGCAGCGCGGCCAGCTGCACCGGCCACCGGCCCGCGGGATCGATCCCTTCGCCGATGGTGTAGGAGTCGCCCAGCGCCAGGTAGCGCAAGACCTTCGCCGGCGCGCCCGACCCGCACCAGCCGCCGAGCCAGCAGACCAACCACGACGTCGCCGCCAACGCGGCCGGCATTCGCATCGCGTCCCTCCCCCCGTTACGAGTGGCCCGCTCGGTTAATTCGCATGCTAATCGCCGAGCCATCTGCGTTCCTGGCAAGGCGTCGCCGACGAGGCATAGTCGAGCTTATGTCGAGGAGGCGCAACGCAGCCAGGGACGCAGAGGGCCGGTGAGTAGTATGCGAATTAACCGTGCGGGACACTACCGCCGGCTCATGGATCGAGCAACGCCAGCAGCCGCTTCGGCGCCGTCAGCCGGTAGCTCTCCTCGACCAGATCGGCGACCTGGCCCCAATCGGCGGCGCCGCCGAGCCGTACCCCCACCCAACCACGGTGCCCGACGTAGGGCGGCACGTAGTAGCGCTCCGGCTGCGAGGCCACCAGCACCTCCTGGCCGCCAGGCGAGGCCTTGCACCACATCTCCGGTCCGCCGTCGGCCTCGCTGAAGGTGGCGAAGATCTTGTCGCGGACCCGGAACGTGGGGCTGCCCCAGGCGAGCTTCTCGGTGGCCTCCGGCAGGGCGAGGCAGAGGGCTCGCAGGCGGTCGAGCGGGCGTCGGCGCGGCATGATCGGAGGCAGTCCCCGGGATCCAGACCCGGCCGCTCGCTGTTCTATCACCAGCGGCGGCCCGCTGGCCATCGCCCCTGGCCGAGGTTCCAGCGCAAGATGCGGATGGCAGCGCCCGCCGGCGGCCTGTAGAGTCCCGGACATGAGACACCGCAGCGCTTCCCGTGAGCACCATCCGCACCCGCGCGCCGCGGCGGTTCGCCGCGCGGCCCGTCCGCTCGACCCTGCACCGACGGTGCCCGCCGCGCCGGCAGGGCCGTCGGATCGTCCGGCCCGGCGGCCAGACCCCGCGGGAGCGCTGCAAGGCGCCGACGCCGAGCGCGCCTGGGCCGCGGTCGTGGCCCGCGACGGCGCCTGGGACGGGCGCTTCGTCTACGCGGTGGCTTCGACCGGCATCTTCTGCCGCCCCTCGTGCTCGGCCCGCCGCCCGCGCCGCGACCGCGTCGCCTTCTTCGCCGAGGCCGCCGCCGCCACGGCGGCCGGCTACCGGGCCTGTCGGCGGTGCCGGCCGCTGCAGGGCGGCGCCTCGGACGCCGAGCGGCGGGTGGCCGCGGCCCGCGCCTACCTCGCCGCCCATCTCGACGAGACCGTCACCCTCGAGCGGCTGGGCCGCGAGCTCGGCGTGAGCCCCTTTCACCTGCAACGCACCTTCAAGCGGCTCCTCGGCGTGAGCCCCAAGGACTACGTCCTGGCGCAGCGCGCCGAGCGGCTGAAACAGCGACTCAAGGAGGGAGATGACGTGACCACCGCCACCTACGAGGCCGGCTACGGCGCCGGCAGCCGTCTCTACGAGCAGTCCAACGCCCGCCTCGGCATGACTCCCGGCACCTTCCGCCGCGGCGGCCGCGGCGCGCACATCCGCTTCGCCTTCGCCGCCGCGCCCCTCGGCCGGCTGATGGTCGCCGCCACCGAGCGCGGCATCTGTGCCGTCCGCCTCGGCGACGACGAGGAGGCGCTGGCAGCCGGGCTGCGCCGCGACTATCCCCAGGCCACGCTCGAGCGCGTCGACGCCGACGATCCGCTCGTGGGCTGGGTGGACGCCATCCTCGCATCGCTGGCCCCGGCACCGGGCGCCGCGGCGCCGCCGCTGGCCAGCCTGCCGCTCGACGTGCG
>DATNKH010000859.1:0-5480 GCA_035603475.1 Thermoanaerobaculia bacterium | reverse complement strand
CGTCGATCGCGGCCGTGCCCGCGCTCGGCGCGAAGGGGCTCGCGGCGCTCGCGCTGCTGCTGCTCGCGACCGCGCTCTGGTTCCTCCTGCGGCGGTCGGCGCAGCAGCGGCTGTAGGGCGCGCGAGAGGAGGCCCGGCATGAGCGGCGAGCAGCAGCTGAGCGGTCCCGACCTGACGCAGGGAGTGTCGCTGACGGAGCTGGCGGAGAGTGCCGCCAGCGGCTGCCTGCTCGGCCACGCCGGCGGCGAGCCGGTGCTGCTGGTGCGGGTGGGCGACGAGGTGTTCGCCATCGCCGCGCACTGCACCCACTACGGCGGACCGCTGGCCGAGGGCCTGATCGTCGGCGACACGGTGCGCTGCCCCTGGCACCATGCCTGCTTCAGCCTGCGCAGCGGCGAGCCGCTGCGGGCGCCGGCCCTGAACCCGGTGGCGCGCTACCGGGTCGAGCGCCAAGGAGACCGGGTCACGGTGCGGGAGAAGCTGCCGCCGGCGCCGCCGCCGGTGCTCTTCGGCGACGGCGTCGCCGCGACGGGACCCGGCCCGGAATCGGTCGTCATCGTCGGCGCCGGCGCCGCCGGCAACGCCGCGGCCCAGCGGCTGCGCCGCGAGGGGTACGCCGGCCCGATCACGCTGGTCGGCGCCGACGACTCGCCGCCCTACGACCGGCCCAACATCTCCAAGGACTACCTGGCCGGCAACGCCCCCGAGGAGTGGATCCCGCTCCATCCGCGCGAGCTCTACGACGAACGCCGCATCGAGCTGCGCCTCGGCACGCGGGTGACGGCGATCGACCCGCACCGCCGCACCGTCACCCTCGACGGCGGCGCCACGCTGGGGTGGGGCGCCCTGCTTCTCGCCACCGGCGCCGAGCCGGTGCACCTCGACCTCCCGGGCGGTGGCCTGCCGCACGTGCATTACCTGCGGACCCTGGCCGACAGCCGGGCGATCATCGCCCGGGTCGACGAGCTCCGTGCGGCCTCGGCGAATTCGACCTCAGCGGCCGCAGCGGCGCCCGCCGGCGTGGCGCGCGCCGTGGTGCTCGGCGGGAGCTTCATCGGCCTCGAGGTCGCGGCGTCGCTGCGCGCCCGCCAGCTCGAGGTGACCGTGGTGGACCGCGGGGAGGTGCCGCTGGCGCGGGCCATGGGCCGCGAGATCGGCGCCTTCGTGCGCAGCCTCCACGAGGACCACGGCGTCGCCTTCCGTCTCGGCCAGCGGGCCGCGGCCATCGATGCCGAAGCGGTGACCCTCGCCGGCGGCGAGCGCCTGCCCGCCGGGCTGGTGGTGATCGGGGTGGGCGTGCGCCCGTCGCTGGCGCTGGCCGAGGCCGCGGGCCTGGCGGTCGACGGCGGCGTCCTGGTCGACGAGTATCTGCAGACCTCGGCGCCCGGCATCTACGCCGCCGGCGACATCGCCCGCTGGCCCGACCCGCACACCGGCGAGCGGCTGCGCGTCGAGCACTGGGTGGTCGCGGAACGGCAGGGGCAGACCGCCGCCGCCAACATCCTCGGGCGCCGCGAGCGCTTCGACGCCGCGCCGTTCTTCTGGAGCCAGCACTACGACGTGCAGATCTCCTACGTCGGCCACGCCCCGGCCAACGCCGAGGCACGGGTCGCGGGCTCGCTCGCCGGCCGCGACGCCGCGGTGACCTTCAGCGCCGGCGGCCGCGTGCGCGCCGTCGCCACCGTCTTCCGCGACCGCCTGAGCCTCGAGGCCGAGCTTGCTCTCGAGCGCGGCGACCAGGCGGCGTTGGCGGCGCTGGCTGAGCTGGCGGCGAGCGGCGCGATGCCGGACCACTGACGTGGAGAGCGCCGCCAAGCACGTGGAAGCCTGCTGCAGCACGCCCGCGGCGCTGTGCTACTGGTTCGTGGTGTCGCTCATCGCCTGGGGAGCGCTGAGCCTCGTGGGCACCGCCTGGAGTCCTCTCCGTGCGCCGTCATCGGCGGCGTGCCTGCTCGCCATGGCCATCGGCTGCTTCGCCAACTGGCTCAGGAATCGCTCTTTCCATTGCGTAATCACCGGTCCGCTATTTCTGATCGCCGGCGTCGCGCTCCTGCTCTCAGGCATGGGCATGATTCACGTCAACACGCGCTGGGTCTGGCCATGCGTTCTCATCGGAACCAGCGTCGCGTTGCTGTTGGAATGGCGGTATGCGAAGCGTTCCGCGTCATAGCTTTGGGCCTCTACATGAACGAGTTCCGCTGGACTTCGATACGGCGGTGAGGGGGCTGCTGAACGTCAAGCCAGCGCCCCAGGAGAAGCACTGACATGGAAGCTCTCGGCTTTTGCAGCTTGGCGTTGTTGGGGGCGCTGGTGCTCTTCCTGATATCGAGGAAGCGGCGCGACGCACTGCCGCGCTGCCCGCACTGTTTGAAGGCAGTCGAGGTTGACGCGACGCTGTGCCCGCATTGTGCCGGGAGCTTTACAGCGCCGCTGCCTTCCCGCGCCGCTTCGACTGCCGAAGCCACATCCGGTCCGTCTGACAGGGGCACCTTCTGGGTCGTCATCGGAATAATTGTCGCGCTCATGGTGATCGTCGCGGTCGCTTTCGTCGTGAGTCGGTGAGTGAGAGCGACCTTTAGGTGTAGGCTGGCGTCATGCTGAGAACGCCAAAGGCAATGCAGCTGGCGATGCCAAAGACAGTCCCAGCCAGCGGGCGATCCGGCGTCAAGTCGTGCATGGTCGTCTAAATCAGAACACCAGGCGCACGCCGACCTCGTAGTTCCGCGGCTGCTGGTAGTCGGTGGGCGCGCCGAGCGCCAGCTGGTCGCCGCCGGTGCTGGTGCAGCCGGAGGCATACTGGCAGACGGCGACGGCGGGCTGGTTGCCGAGGACGTTCTCGATCGCCGCGATCAGCTCGAGCTCGTAGCGCCCGAGCTGGAAAGACTTCCGCACCTCGGCCTCGGTGTAGAGGGCGCTGTTGGCGCGCCGGCTGCCGCGCGGCTCGAGATACTCGTTGCCGTAGAGCGGCGGCGCGAGCGCCTCGAGCACGCTGTAGTCGAAAGGCGACTGGTAGATGGCGTTGAAGCCGATGTTGATCCGGCCCGGCAGCTTGACGAAGCCCTTCAGCTTGACGCGGTGGCGGACGTCGTCCGAGAGAAAGCCGTAGGTGTTGGCGAAGTGCACCGGGAAGACGTCGAACTCGCTCCCCGCGCCCTGGGTGTACTCGACGCTCCCCTTCGACACCGCGTAGGTATAGGAAGCCACGACGTACAGCCAGTTGCCGGCGCGGCCGTCGAGCCGCAGTACCAGCCCGTGGTAGTCGCGCCGCGCCGCCGCCGGGTTGGTCAGCACCTTGTACGGACAGTGCAGGAAGCCGGGGTCCGGGACGAGGCCTTGCAGGTTCTCCACACAGGTGTCCTCGAGAACGTCGCGCGTCTTCTTGTAGACCCAGGTGAGGTCGAGCGCCGAGCGCTCGCCGAGACGCTGCTGGACTCCTGCCGTGACCTCGGTGGCGACGGTCGGCTTCAGATGCGGGTCCACCACGTTGGGGGCGGTGTTGAGCACGTCCTCGAAGGCGTAGCCGTAGGGGTCGCGGTGCAGCGGGTCGGCGATCACCGTGCCGCCGTTCGCCGCCGCGAACTGCCCGCAGAGGGCGGCGATGGCCGCCGGATCGGTCACCCCGGCCGCCACCACGTTCGAGCACGAGAGGTAGCGGCTGGTGGGCGCGAACGTCAGGCGCGAGTACAGCGGCACCGAGAGCGCCCCGGGGTGCATGAACAGCCCGTAGCTGCCGCGCAGGACGGTGCGCGCGTCGCCGCTCGGGTCCCAGGCGAAGCCGAGGCGCGGCTGCAGCTTGCGCAGGTCGGCGACGCGGCTGCCGGCCTCGTTGTGGTAGGTCACCTCGTCGTAGCGCAGCCCCCCCTTGAAGGTGAGCGCCGGCAGCGCCTGCCAGGCGTCCTGCGCGTAGCCGCCGAGGATGCCGCCGGTGTAGGTGGCGCTCGGCAAGGCCGGCGTGGCGCTATAGAGGAACGGCCCGTTGTCGTCGGTGTACATGCCGCCGCCGGGGACGTTGGACAGCGTGGCGAGCGACAGGTGCCCGTAGGAGGCTCCGCCTTTCAACTCGTGGTCGCCGCCCGGGCCCGCGGCGAGCCAGGTCAGGCTGCTCTGCGCTTCGAGGCGGCGGCGGTCGCTCGACTGCACCGCGGTGTAGTTGACCGAGCTGATCTGCGTCGCCTGGTCGACCACCCCGGGTGTCGCGAGGTCGCCGCTCGCCGGCCCGTCGTCGATGCGGCGCTCGTTCGCGCCGAGCTGCAGCTCCCAGAGCGAGCGGCTCGACAGCATGCCCGAGAGATCGCCCTGGTAGATCGTCGCGCGCTGCCGCTCGGTCGCGGCGGCCGCCGGCTCGACGAACTGGCTGGCATTGAAGTTGGCCAGGGTCGCCGGGGTCGACGACGCCTTGAAGACCGCCCGCCAACGGGGATCGATCTGCCAGCTGAGCTTGCCGAGGAAGTCCTCGCTGCGCAGGTGATTGGCCGTCGGCGAGTCGGTCGGGGTCAGCTTCTGGTCCTCGAGCGCCGCCGAGCTGAAGAACCACAGGCGGTCGTGGAGCAGCGGGCCGCCGAGCGTCGCGGCCGGCAGCAGGAAGCTGCTCTGGCCGGCGGACTCGGGATCGAAGTGCGTTCCTTTCGCGGCGAACGAGTCGTTGCGGTAGCGGCTGTCGAAGGTGCCGTGAAAGTCGTTGCCTCCGGACTTGGTGACGACGTTGACCACGCCGCCGGTCGCCCGGCCGTACTCCGCCTCGAAGCCGGCGGTGAGCAGCGACACCTCCTGGATGGCGTCGAAGTTGAAGTTGGTGCCGTACGTCGCGGTGTACGGGTCGGTGGTGTCGAGGCCGTCGATGAGGTAGACGTTCTCGCCGACCGTCGAGCCGAAGACGCTCGGGTCGGCGGTGATCTCGGTGGTGATCACCCCGGCGGCGCTGCCGACCACCGATTGGTAGTTGCGGTCGTCGGCGCCGATCGAGGCGCGGTCGATGAGCTCGGCGGTGAAGACCTGTCCCGACGCGACCTGCGTCGGATCGATCACCGGCCGCTCGGCGGTGACCGTGACCTGCTCGCGCAGCTCGCCCGACTCGAGACGCGGGAAGACGGCGGTGGCACGGTCGAGGCTGACCCGCACGCCGGCGAGCTGGACGGTGCGGAAGCCGGAGAGCTCGATCTCGACGGTGTAGACCCCCGGATCGAGACCGGGGAAGGCGAAGCTGCCGTCCGGCCCGCTCTCGGCGACCCGCGGGCCGCCGATCGACGCCGGCGAAGAGATCGTGACCGTGGCGCCGGGCAGCACGCCGCCGTCCGGTCCGCGCACCGTGCCGATCAGCCGGCCGGCGGGCGCGGCGAGCGCCGGCGCCGGCAGAAGTGCGCCGACCGCCGCCATCGCCATCGCCACGACCGCCGGCAGCAAGTGTCGTCGCCACATGGCCTCTCTCCCTCTCGTCAGCGCGGGCGCGGGCCCGCGAAGTGTACGTCGTCTCGAAGAGGCGG
>DATNKH010000858.1:0-13627 GCA_035603475.1 Thermoanaerobaculia bacterium | reverse complement strand
CACGCCGGTCGATGAAATACCGCGCCGCCTGCAGCGCCTCAATTTCTCGCGGCTCGATTCGCCGGCCCGCGTGGCCGCGGACTACCCACGCCTGCTGGCAGCGCTGAGGCAGGACGCCCTCTGGGTGCGCGAGCACACTCGCCTGCTCGAGCTGGCCATGCGCTGGGCGGACGCCGGCCGGCCCGCGCGCCTGCTGCTGCGTGGCCGCGACATCGAGGCGGGCGAAGCCTGGCGGGACAGTCGCCCGCCGGCGGCGCCCGAGCCGTCCCCTCTCCACACGCAGTACCTCAACGCTTCTCGCCGTCATGCCGCGCGCCTGCTCGCAGCTTGGATCGCCGCGCTGGCCGCCGTGATCCTGGTTGTCTCGGCCCTGGCGGTGAGCGCGCTCAGGCAGCGCGATGAGGCCATCGCGCAGCGCCTCGCCGCAGAGAGCAGCGAAGGCGCGCTTCGCTCGGATGCGGTACGCGAGTCGGCACCGGAGGAGGCGCTCCTGGACGCCCTCACCGCCTTCGCTAGGAAGCCGCTGCCCGCGGCGCTCGCTGCGGTCCGCAGGTCGATCGATCGCACACTGCTGCTGCGCGTTCGCGCCGGCGCCGCGCGCTTCCCATCCGTAGGCGGCGGACGCCTGGCTCAATGGGCGCGCAGCCGCGACGGAACCCGCATCGTCATCGGTCAGGGGCCGGGCTCGCTGCTGCTGCTCGACGGCGAGACCCTCGACGAGACCGGCCGGCTCGACCTGCCCGCATCGAACCCGACCGCAATCGCCGTCAGCGCTCACGCACGCTACGTTGCCAGTGCCGACGGATCGCCTCGCGCCCTGCTCTGGACCGCCGGCTCAAGCCAGAAGCCAGCCGAGATCCTCGCCCCGCACGAGGTCGACCACATCGTGTTCGGCGCCGCGGAACGGCGGCTGGCGCTGATCGGCCAGGACGAGATCACCTTCTTCAGCCTGCAGCCACTGACCCGGCTCGCGACGGCAAGCAAACCCGGCGTCGGTGCTCACTCACTGGACTTCGCGCCGGACGATTCGCTCGCGGTCGCCGTCGGCAGCGGCAACCAGGCGTGGATCATCGACCCCGCGACGGCGGCCGACCGCGGCGATTTCAACCTGAAGGCCGAGGCCACGCGGTTGCGGCCCCTGCTGGGCGGCTCGGAGGCGTCGATGCTCGACCGTGCCCGCTTCCTCGACGACGGCAGGCGGGTGCTCGCCACCGGCGATCACTTCCCCTGGTCGCTGTGGGACGCAACCTCCGGCAGGCGGCTGGCGCAAGCCCAGACGCTCACTCCCGGCACCGGGACCAGCTGGTCGCTGGTCCAAACCACCCTCGACACCGTCGTCACCGAGGAGGGTACCAGCGGCCGGATCCTCGGCTGGAGCCTGTCGACGGGCGCCGTGACTCATCGCTTCGGACCCGGTCATCGGGACCTCATCCGCACCGCGGCGCTCAGCCCCGACGGACGCACTGTCGCAACCATGGGTGGTGATCGCGCCTTGATCCTATGGAGCGTCGCCGGCTCCCGCCGGCTGGGCAGCTGGCGCATCGCTGGGCAGCAGGTCGCCGACGCCGCCTTCACGCCAAGTGGCAACCGCCTGGTCACGCTCACCCACGAAGGTGAGCTGGCCCTGTGGGATGCGCGGGCGGTCGAGGAGCTGGGAAGGCTGTCAAGAGAGGGAGCGGACGACTCGCGCTCGTTCTACGAGCCGCAGTTCAGCGGCGACGGCAGGCGTCTGCTCTCGTTTGGCGGCAGCGCCGCCGTCACGGTTTGGGACATCGAACGTCTCAAGCCCTTATGCGTGCTCAGCCTCGGCGAGGTCCACCACGCCGCCCTCAGCGAGGACGGCAGGCTGGTGGCCACCGCGGGCGCCGATGGGACCCTGCGCGTTTGGGAGGTCGCGACCTGCCGCGAGGTTGCCCGGCATGCCGGGACGTTTCACCATTTGGCCTTCGACGCCATGGCCGCCGCCGTCGTGGCCAACCACTACCAGGGCCTGGTGCTCGTGATCGCCGTGCCCGGCGGCCGCCTGATCAGCGCAGGCCGGTTCTCCCAGCAGCTGACCAACGCCTCGGTCTTCACCCGAGATGGCAAGAGATACGCCGTCCTAGGCAGCGACGGCACCGCAATCGTCGCTGCCACGCCCACCGGCCGCGAGGTAGCCCGCGTGCGGCTCGCCGGCATGCCCTTCCGCCGGGGAGTCTTCGCCGCCGACGCGGTACGCCTGCTGACCACCCACGACGACAACATCGTGAGGTCCTGGGACACTCGCACCGGCAGCCTGCTGGCCCAGCTGCCAGGCGCTGCCGGGCTGGTGACCCGGTTGCGGTTGCTCGCCGGCGACCGCCTGCTGCTCGCCGCCAGCCACGACGGCACGACGCGGCTGTGGAACGTCACCGACGGCTCCCTGGTGCGCACGTTCGAAGGATCAGCAGTGGAAGCGTCCGACGCCGTCTTCGCCGGCGGCCGGATCATCGTGATCGACAGCGAAGGGCAGCTCATCGCCCACCGCTGCGATGCCTGTCTGCCGGACGACGCCCTGATCACCAGGGCGCGAGAGCGCCTGCTCGCCCTGGGTGCCGCAGGTGCTGGCAGCGGCGCCGTCGATTCCCGGGGAGCGTCCCGATGAGCGCCCGTCGGCCCCACCGCGCGGTCGCTACGCACCGAGACTGAAGCAGCTGTACCGCTCCCGATTAGAAGGCAACCCGACACCCGCGGCCGCCGTTGCGCTAAAATGCCCGCGATCCATGCACATCCCGTCGACGCCGGACTCCACATCGGGAACCTTCCGCGCCTCGCCGATCGTGGTCGCCGGCATGCACCGTTCCGGCACCTCCTACCTGGCTTCCGTTCTGGCCGCGACCGGCGTCGCGATGGGAACGCGGCTGGTCGAGCCCGACGCCAACAATCCGCGCGGTTACTTCGAGGACCGCGACTTCCTGGCCCTCAATCGACGGCTGATGCTCGCGTCGACCGACGACGCGCCGGGGCATCGCGACTGGGGCTGGACCGAGACCGAGCACTGGGAGGAAGGCCCGGCGGCTGCCGTGCGGACTGCGGCCCGCGAGCTGCTGGCCGCGCGCCGGGAAGGCCGCCGCTGGGGCTGGAAGGATCCGCGCACCACGCTGGTGCTCGACTTCTGGGATGGGCTGGCAGCCGAGGTCGGCGCGGCGCCAGGGTACCTCTTCGTGTACCGGGCCCCCTGGGACGTCGCCGATGCCATCCAGCGCGTCGGGGCGGACGTCTTCCTGCGTCGCCCCGAGTACGCCTACTGCATCTGGCGCCTCTACAACCGCCGCCTCCTCGAGTTCCGCCGCCGCCATCCGGGCCGGACCCTGCTCGTCGCGATCGAAGCCGTGCTCGCAGGACCTCACCGCTTTGCCGACCTCCTGGCCGCGCGTCTCGGCTGTCCGCTGGACGGGGATCTGCTCACCCGCCTGCGCGGGGAGGAAGGACTGCGCGCACGGCCGCTCTCCGATCCCTTGGTCGACTTGGTCGCGGCCACCAGCCCCGAGACCTACCAGCTCTTCGGAGAACTGCAGGCGGCCGCAGATCTGTCGCGGGACGGCTGGACGACCCCGCGTCCCCGCCCAGCGTCGGCGCTCGCGGTGCCGCCAGTCAATCCGTTGGTGTCGGTCGTCATTCCCTGCCGCGACCTCGGCGAGCTCCTGGTCGAGGCGGTGGCGAGCGTCGCAGCGGCCGCGCCGGGCAGCGAGCTCATCCTCGTCAACGACGGCTCGGGCCAAGCGCACACGCTCGAGGTGCTGGAGCGGCTGCGGCAGGTCGGCTTCAACATCCTCGACCTGCCGGGCGTCGGACTGCCCGCTGCCCGGAATGCGGGCATCGCCCGCGCCCGCGGGCGCTACATCCTGACGCTCGACGCCGACGACCGCCTCCGGCCCGGCTTCGTCGAGCCGGCGCTGGCGCTCCTCGAGGCCGAGCCGGACGTCGGGGTGGTCTACGGCGACCGTCAAACCTTCGGTCTGCGCTCGGGCGTGGTCAAGGTGCCTGACTTCGACCTCGATCGGCTGCTCTGCGGCAACTTCATCGCCGCCTGCGCGCTGTTCAGGAAGGCGGCCTGGGAGAGCTGCGGGGGATACGACAGCGAGCTTCCCGCCTGGGAGGATTGGGAGCTCTGGATCGCGCTTGCCGAGCGGGGTTGGTGCTTCCGGCATCTGCCGGTGCTCAGCTTCGATCACCGCTTACGGCCCGGATCGACGGTCGTGCGGTGCGAGCAGGGCGATGTGGGAGCGCCCCTGCAGGAGCGGATCGTGCGGAAGCACGAGGCGGTTTACCTGCGCCGCCTGCCGCAGCTGCTGATGGCGATGCAGGCGCGGGCCGCCGCCGAGGCCGAGGTGCACGCGCTCCGCGCGGCGAATCGCAGCATCGACGCCGAAGTCGAGCGCTGGCGGGATCGCGTCCGCTTCATGGAGGCGACGAGGGCCTGGCGCTGGCGCGAGCGGGTCCTCCGCCTGCGGGGTCGCGTGGCGCCGAAGAGCGTCGCGGTCGACCTGGCAGCCCTGAAGGTGGACCCCCAGGAAACCTGACGGGCGGCCGGGGTCGCCGCAAGAGCCTTATCTCGGGTACCGGAAGCCTCTGCATGAAACCAGCGCGGAACACCACCGTCGTGATCAAGACCTTCGAGCGTCCCGAGATGGTCGATCGCCTGCTCCGGAGCATCCGGGCGCGCTACCCGGCGATCCCGGTCGTCATCGTCGACGACAGCCGCGAGGTCAATCGGGCCCTGGCCGACCTCGCAGCGGTCGACCCGGCGATCCGCTACGCCTACGTGGGCTTCGACGTCGGCGCCTCGGCGGGCCGGAACCACGGTGTCCGGCTGGCCGCCACCGCGTACGCCTTCACGTGCGACGACGACTGCTTCTTTGGCGATGACACGGATCTGGGGCTGGCGGAGGATCTGCTCGAGGCTGCGCGGGTCGACATTCTGGGGGTCGACGACAGCACCGGGTTCTGGGGGCTGTTTCGGACCCGCGACGGCGGCGTCGAGTACGTGCGGGAATCGCGCGGCGAGGTCGGGCCGGTGCGCCGGGTCGACTTTGCGCCGCAGCAGATGCTCGCGCCAACCGCCGTCCTCCGGCGCTACGGCTGGGACGCCTCGCTCAAGTCGGGCGAGCACTTTGCCTACTTTTACGCTCATCTGGGCAAGATCCGCGTGGGCTACACCGAGGTCGTCTCCGTTCACCACGAGCCAGCCCGGAATCCCTTCTACGAACAGTACCGGGGGCGTGGCCTCGGGTACGTCCGGGACTTCATGCGCCGTCACGGCCTCCGCCGCCGCATCGATCTCGCCGGCGACGTGGTCGAGGCCTGACGGCGGCGATCTGCCTGTCGGCGAAAGATGCCTGAAGGTTCAGTGCTCAGACATGCGCATGATCTACGACGCGTATACGGCCTCGGTCGCGGTCGCGTGGCTTCGCCCTCACTACGATCTCCACGTCTTGACCGAGAGCGGTCAGAAGACGCATCAGGCGGTCGCTGGAGAAGTTCGCGAGACGACCGTTGAGCAGTGCTGATACTTTGGGTTGATCGATGCCCATCAGCGTCGCGGCAGCAACCTGGGTCAGGCGCCGGCGCTTGATGACCTGCCGGATATGACTGGCGAGCTGCGCCTTCGTCAACTCCTCCTCGGGTTCGGGGAAGCCCAGATCTTCGAACACGTTGCCGCTGCTAGGGGTCACCGGGAGCTCGACTTCTTGCTTCTTGACCATTGCTCGTAGTCCTCTCGTGCCCGCTTGAGTCGCCGTTCAATCAACTCCCGCTCGGGTCTCGGGGTGGCGATGCCATGCTTGGACTTCTTCTGGAAGGCGTGCAGCACATAGACGGCTCCGGCGAACCGGACGGTGTAGACGGCTCGATAGGTGTCACCATCGAAGTCGTCGACGATCTCCAACACGCCGGCGCCGCGGAATCCACGGAGCGGCTTGGCGAAGGGTGCCTTGAGGCCGAGCTGCGCATCCCAGAGCGCAGCGCCGACTCGCCGCCGGACTTCCTCCGGGAAGCTCTTCAGATCCTCTCTGCAACTCCCAACCCAGCGCACCGGCTTGGGCTGGATGTAGTCTTGGGTGGCCATGATCATCCCGCCGGCTCGTCCCTGAGGGCATCCTATGCCTGTTCAGGCATAGTTTCAAGGGGCTGGAGCTGGGCGAAACGATACGGCGGGTGGCGGCCGCTTTTTTCGCTAAGGTGTACCCCTATGGTTCCCAAGGTGGCGTATCATCATCGTAAGTATCAGCAAGAAGAATACTTATCAGGATTGATCCTGCTCGCGGAGGGCGGTTTCGAGAGCCGCCGGGGATCCGGCACTTTCGTGGCTCCAGACTTCTTGCAAACGGTCTTCAACTGAACTACGCTTAGACAGCACGGCTGTCATTGCGCTCATATAGGCGGTAGTCGCCCGTCAAATGAAAGGCCGCAGAGCAGGAGGAAGCGATGAGCATTTCAAGGGTAGCACAGTGCGGGCTCGCCGTTTGTTTGTTAATGTTTGCCGCAGCACTAGCCGCTGAGCCGCTTACCGGCAAAACTGGTTCGGCAAGAGGAGACGAATGGCAGTCGAGCTGGCTTAACCTGAGACCACCGATGACGTTCAAGAAGGGTGAGCGACTGTTGATAAAGGTCCAGGGGAGTGCCGAGAAGGTTCTGGTCAGACTCCTTCCCAAGGACTCACCGGAAGATTCGGCAGACGGAGTCGAAGGAGGATCTCGGCCTGTGCCAGCCAGTCATGTTCTCGTTGTGACTCTCGAAAACGATCACCCAGACGTGAAGCAGATCTCGGTTCATGCTAGTAAGGAGGCGTGGGGTACATCCCTCGGCGCGAACAATGGCAACATCCAAGTAATCAGCATCGAGCGTAGGATGCATTAGACCGCCATCCGCTTCCTGATGTCCGACTTCTCTTTAGAGGCTTACTTTGCCGCCGCGGATTTCGCGCTGGCAACAGGAGGAATCGCGATAGACATGCTTGTTCGCCCTCCTCGTGCCAAGCGGCGGCTCATCGTCACAGTCCTAGTCTTTTTAGTGCTGAGTTGCGGCCTGCTATGGGAACAAGAGTGGTCAAGAAGGCGGCAGGTGCGCATTGTCGCGGATGAGATTGTCGGTGTGCTCGGGGGTGAGAAGCGGACGTACGATGATATTGCAGGCAGCGTTCATGAACCAGATCGCCGCCTAGTAGATGCAGCGCTAGACCTCTTGCTCAAGGAAAAGCGTTTGGAAAGTGAAGAGACAACGATAACTGATAAGGCGGACGAGCAATTTCACGTCCGTCTCTACTTCGTTAGGAATGGGGGCACCCCAACTGCATCGTCCTGAACATCTAGTGTGCCAGCGGTCCCCGACCTCTGGCATGGACGGGCTCCTGGACGCGGGTTGGCGACGGCGGAGGCGCTTGACTCCTTACCGATGCTCATCTAATATGCCGACTGTAAGGAGGTGCATGGTGCCCAAGACCACTCTGACGTCGAAAGGGCAGGTCACCATCCCGAAAGAGATCCGGCAGCGCTTGGGGCTCAGGCAGGGCGACCAGCTGATCTTCCGCTTCGATGATGCGGGCAAGCTGACCGTTGAGCCCGCTTCCCCGAACCTCCTGGGTGATCTTCCCGGCTTGCTGCACCACCGCGCAGGTAGGCGTCCAGCAACAATCGAGGAGATGGACGAGGCGGTGCGGAAGGGGGCAGGGGCGCGGTTTGTCCGCGCGACGAGACGATGATCGCTGTCGACACCAATGTGCTCGTGCGCCTGGTCGTGGCCGATGACCCAAGGCAGGCCGCGCTGGCCCGGCACCTGATCGAGGAAGCAATCAGTGAGGGCACCACCTGTTACGTGAGCACACCGGTGCTATGCGAGCTCGAATGGGTCCTTGGAAGCCGCTACCAGGTATCGAGGACAGAGCTTGCGGCGGTCCTGGAGCGCTTGCTGGATCAAGCCGTCTTCGTATTCGAGGATCGCGGCGTCCTGCTGCAAGCGCTTGCCGCGTACCGGCAAGGCCGCGCCCAGTTCGCGGATCATCTGATCGGCGCCAAGGCGCAGGCCTTCGGAGCCACCACCACCTGGACCTTCGATCGCGCGCTGCGCAACTCCTCCGGATTCTCGCTCCTCGACTAAGCCACGGACACCGAAGCGCCGCTCAGTCGGCGAGCAGCGCCCGTGCCGTTGGATAGAGGTCGACTTTCACTCCCGGGATGGCGCGCAGCGAGGTGCGGGCGGTCTTCACGGCCTCGGCGCCTTGCGCAGAGCCCATCGCGCAGTGTCCTTCCAGCAGCCGTTGCTGGAGCCGCCAGAGCGGCGCCACCGGGCGGCGGGCTCCTTCGATCTCGGCGAGCGCATCGGCCAGCAGGGGGCGCGCCTCGGCGCAGCGCTTCGCGCCGACCAGGAAATCGGCGAGCGGGATTCCCCACTCGTACATGGTGATGCCATGGGCGCGAGCGAGGCTCTCCCCCATGTGCAGAGCGGCGCGAAAGTCCCTCTCCGCGGCTGCCGCTTCGCCGCTCATCTCTTCGGCGATCGCCAGCGAGCGCAGCGCCACGGCGACATTGGCCGAGGTCTCGCCTTCGCGCCGGCGTTGCAGCGCGAGCGCCTGTCGCGCGAAGTCCAGCGCCTCGCGGGGCCTGCCTTCCTGCTCCAGCGTCGTCGCGAGGTTCTGGCGCGTGTTGACGCTCGTGGCCTGGCCGTTGTCCTCCGGCAGGTGCGCCAGGATCTCGCGCTGGAGCGCTTCGGCTTCGCCTGCGCGGCCGGTGTGGAGCAGGGTGATGGCGAGGTTGTTCTCGACCGCCAGCGTATCTGGATGGTCCTTCCCGGAGATCCGCGCACAGCGTGCGAGGAGCTCTCGGAAGATCGGCACCGCGCCCGTGAAGTCACGCCGATCGGTGCGAATGATCGCGAGCATGTTGAGCGCTTCGCCCACCCTCGGGTGATCCTCCGACAGCGTGCGCCGGAGGACTTCGAGCGCGCTCTCGGCGGACCGCTCCGCTTCGTCGAAGCGGTCCTGATCGTCGTAGGCGCCGGCGAGCGCGATCTCCGTCGCGCCGACGAGCGGATGGCCGGCGCCGAAGATCTTCCGGCGGATCGCGAGAGAGCGCTCGAGCGCGGCGGCGGCCTCACGGTACTCCCCGGCTTCGTCGAGGTGAACGCCGAGATCGTGCAGCGAAGCGGCGACGTCCGGTGCGTTGGGTCCGAGCTTGCGCTCGCGGATCTCGAGTGCCCGCCGCAGCAGCTCGAAGGCCGTCGATCTCCGGCCGAGGTCGGACTGGTTGGTGGCGAGGTCGTCGAGCCGGCGCGCCGTTTCCACCGAGTCCTTCCCGAAACGGCGCTCGCTCGCCGCCAGCGCCTGCCGCAACGGTTCCTCGGCGGCGGCGAACTTGCCGAGGTCCTCGAGCAGGCGCCCCAGGTGGCCCAGGCTCTCGATCACCGCGGGGTCGTCCGCCGCCAGGCCGGCGCGCCGCGCGGCGAGCGCCGCGCGGAGCAACGGCTCCGCGTGGGCCTCGTCCGCCTTCAGCCGGTAGATCTCGCCGAGCTGGTCCATGCTCTCGGCGACGTCCGCGCTGCCCGCCGGGAGCGTCTCGCGGCGCAGCCGCAGCGCCTCCGCGGCGAGCGGCAGCGCGCGATCATAGAGGCCCAGGGAGACGTAGGACGCGGCCATGGCATGGAGCAGACGGGCCCGCACCGCCGGCTCGCCCACCAGGTCGGATCGCAGGCGTTCGACGCCCTCGTCGAGGAGCTCCTGCGCCGTGAGCGCCGCGCCGCGCGCGCGCGTCGGGTCCGACCCCTCGAACAGCCGGACGAGGAACGAGGTGACTGCCTGCGATGCACGCGCTGCGCGCGCCTGGGCCCGCGCCTCGACGACCGCGACGACCAGGGCGGTGACGAGTGCGAGCAGTAGGACAGCCCCCGCCGCGGCCCCGAGCCGGTGGCGGAGCACGAACTTGCCGGCCCGGTAGCGCAGCGAATCGGGCCGCGCCTTGATCGGCAGGCCGGCGAGATGTCGCCTCAGGTCCTCGGCGAGCGTGGCCGCCGACGGGTAGCGGCGCTCCGGCTCCTTCTTGAGGGCAGTGAGCACGATCGTGTCGAGATCGCCGCGCAAAGCGCGGCGCCGGCGGCGTCTTCGCGGGTCGGGGCTCACCGCGGGCGGCGCCTCGAACACGGCTGCGCTCGGCTTGGCCGGCTCCTCGGCGAGCACGGCGAGGGCGAGCGCGGCGGGGTCCTCGCCGGCGGCCACGAACGGCCGGCGGTCCGTGAGCAGCTCATAGAGGACGACGCCCAGGCCGTAGACGTCGGTGGCGGTCGTCACCGGCTGGCCGCGCACCTGCTCCGGCGCGGCATAGGCCGGGGTCAGCACACGGTCGGTCGTCCGCGTCAAGCCGGCGCTGCCGTCGCCCAGCAGCTTGGCGATGCCGAAGTCCAGCAGTTTCACGTCACCGCCGGCGGTGACGAGGATGTTCGAGGGCTTCAGGTCGCGGTGAACGATCAGCCGTTGGTGTGCATGCTCGACCGCGCCGCAGACGCTCAGGAACAGCCGGATTCGCGCCTCGAGACCGAGCCCATGCCCGGTGCAGAATTCGTGGATCGGCCGTCCCTCGACGTACTCCATGGCGAAGAACGGCAGGCCCGTCTCGCTGACCCCGGCATCGATCAGCCGCGCGATCTGCGGATGATCCAGGCCGGCAAGGATCTGCCGTTCGACGAGCAGGCGACGGCCCGCCTCGTCGTTGAGCAGGCCGAGGCGCGCCACTTTCAGCGCCACGCGCTGCTCGACTTGACCGTCGCGGCGCTCGCCGAGGAAGACCGTGCCCATGCCGCCGCTCCCGAGCTCGGCCAGGATCTGGAACGGCCCGAGTCGGCGGCCGATCCAGTCGGACGAGTGGGGCGCCTGCGCGGTGCCGCCAAGCAGCCGCTGGAACCGGCCGCGCGCATCGTCCTCGGCGGAGTCGTGCCGGTCGAGGTCGGCGGCGATCAGGCCTTCGACCCGCCGGCGGAGATCCTCATTGCCGGTGCAGGCGGCCTCGAGGCGAGCGGAGCGCTCGGCCGGCGGGAGCTCGACCACCGACTGGAAGAGATCGAGCGCCCTGGCCCACGGCAAGTCGTCGTCGGCCGGGGTCACGGCGGCGAACCGAGCGCCGCGGCGAGGAAGGCGCGCGCCGCCCGCCAATCCCGCTTGACGGTCGCGGCGGAGGAGCCGAGGACCTCGGCCGTCTCCTCGATGGACAGTCCGCCGAAGAAGCGCAGCTCGACGACCTGGCCGAGCCGATCGTTGACCTCCGACAGGCGGGTCAGCGCCTCCTCGAGAGCCAGGATCTCCGCCGCAATGACGGCGGTGCCCTCGCGCCCTTCGTCCAGCGTCGTGATCTCGAGGCCGCCGCCCCGCTTCTGCGAGTGGTGGCGGCGCGCCTGGTCGACCAGGATCTGGCGCATGGTGCGCGAGGCGAGAGCGAAGAAGTGGCGGCGATCGTTCACCGCCGCGCGCGGCGCCAGCTTGAGATAGGCCTCGTGGACGAGGGCCGTGGTGCAGAGAGTCTCGCCGGGCCGCGAGCGGCGGATGTGGTGATGCGCCAGCCGGTGGAGCTCCTCGTAGAGCGCGGCGAAGACGCGATCGGCGGCGCCGGGCTCGCTGCGCTGCCAGGAGTCCAGCAAGGCGAGAAAGGCCGATGCCGCGACGGATTCGTCAGGACCGGCGGACATGCCGAGGAGACCGAGCCATGCGGAAGGACGTCCCTGCGGCCGTGGGCATGGCGTGATGATGCCACAACCGCGCCGGTCGAGCACGCGCGGCCTGGGCCCTCCGGCTGCCGCGCGGGCGCAGCAGAGTTGCGCTCGCTGATCGCGGCCGCGGAGCGTCTAACGCCGACCCGCCACGCGGTCCGCGAGGCTCAATGCCGCCTGCGTCCGGACCGGCCTGGCGATCGCGACCAGCGCGCCAGCCAAGCAGAGCGCCACGGCAAGGCCGGCAGGCCTGTCGCACCGCCGGAAGGCACCCCGCCTGAGCAGCCGATCGCCGGGTCCGCGTGGGGTGCGCGGTGAACTCGATACCATCGGAGCCTCCTCGTGACCGCTCTCGGATCCACTCCCTTAGCCTAGGCAAGCAATGCCTAGAATGTCAATCATAACGAGCGGATGGGCGCAGGGGCCAGGAAGGTGTCGTCGCATCAGTGGCCGACAGCGAGACGCCGCCCATGGGCGCTCGCACTCGCGGCGACCGGGACACCGATCACGACGGCCGCGGCAATCGACTCCGACAAGGTGTGGCGATCTTCGGTTGCACGAGCTGCGATTAGAATCCAGGCGAGCCGGTGGCAGCCGGTCGGGTCCGTTCCCTGGCGGTTGCGCCCGAGACCTCGAGGCGCCTCAGTCTTTGGAGGATGCGATGCACGTGACCATGACGGCGACCACCGTGCTGACGCGCTGGGTGAGCTTCTATGCCATTACCGGCACGGCGGCGGCGTCCTTGACGGGCTTGCAGTTCGTCGTCATCGCTCTCGTCGCCCAGATTCGGCTGGCCAAGTCGGGCGGGGGAATCGATGCGTTCTCGACGCCGACGATCGTCCACTTCGGCACCGTGCTGCTGCTCTCCGCGGTGCTGTGCGCGCCCTGGGAGGGGCTCTGGTGCGTCGCCGTCCTCATCGCCGTCTGCGGCGCGGCGGGAGTCGGGTACACCGGGCTCGTGTCTTGGCGCGCCAGGCGTGTGACCGAATACAGCCTGGTGCTCGAGGATTGGCTCTGGCACATCGTCCTGCCGCTGACGGCGCACTTGCTGCTGCTCGCCGCCGGGCTGACGCTCGTGCCGCGGCCGGCCGGGGCGCTGTTCGTGATCGCCGCGGCGGCACTGCTGCTGCTGTTCATCGGCATCCACAACGCCTGGGACACCGTCACCTTCCTGGTGATCCAGCGCCTCGAGGCTGGGCGGCAGGACGAAGACCGGCGGGAGCCCCCGGCGCCGTAGCGCCGGCGGACGGACCGCGCGCGCTGCGCGGGCCGGGAAGGAGGGCGGGTGGAGCGAGCGGACGTGGCGGTGGTGGGCGCCGGAGTCGCGGGCCTGGCGGCTGCCCGCGAGCTGCGCCGCCGCGGCCTGGCGGTCGTGGTGCTCGAGGCGCGCGACCGCATCGGCGGACGCATCTTCACCGTTCGGGACCCGCGTCTGCCGTTGCCGGTGGAATTGGGCGCCGAGTTCGTGCATGGCGCGGCGCCCTTGACCTATCGGGTCCTCGCAGCGGCAGGAATGACGACGATCGACCTGGGCGGCGAGCACTGGCGAGCCCACCAGGGAAAGCTCGCCCGGACCGAGCCGTGGACCCCCATCGAACGCATCGTCGCGCAGATCGGCCAGATCGACCGGCGCGCTCCCGATCGTTCGTTCGACGACTTCCTGGCCAGCCTCGGCAAGCGCGCAACGGCGCGCGACCGCCGTGCCGCCCGGAAGTTCGTCGAGGGCTACCACGCCGCCGATCCGGCCGAGATCGGCGTCCGCTCGCTGGTTCCCGCGGGCGAGGGGCCGCCCGGCGACGCGGTCACGCAGATCGCGCGCGTCCATGGAGGCTACGACCAGCTGCCGCGCTGGCTGGCCGGCGAGTTGCAGGCCGAGCTGCGGCTGCGGTCCCCGGTGGCGGCGATCGACTGGCGGCGGGCGCAC
>DATNKH010000857.1:0-2240 GCA_035603475.1 Thermoanaerobaculia bacterium | reverse complement strand
GCCGGCGGGGCGGCCGCTGCCGGCAGGGCGGCCGCGGGAGGCGCCGGCGCCGGGGGTGCGGCCGGCGAGGCGATGCCGGCGCGGGTGCCGCCGAGGCCGCCCGGGAAGGCCGCCGCCGCCGCCGCCCCGCCGCCGATCATGCGGGCGACCTGCGCCGCCTGCGGATTGCGCTCGACCGCCGCCGACAGGAAGCGCACGGTGATCGCCGTGCCGGCCGCTTCCTTGAGCTTCAGCGCCGCGTCGGTGATGAAGGCGAGATTGGAGCTGTCGATGGCGAGCGCCCGCTCGTACACCTGGGCCGCTTCTTGCGGGTGGCCGTGGGTGAGCATCAGCTCGGCGATGATGCGGTACTCGCCCATCGCCTTCTCGATCAGCTGCTGCTGCTGGTAGAGCTCGGCCAGCTTGACGTGATACGTCGGATTGTTCGGCTCGAGGTCCGCCATCTTCTGGTAGATGGCGATGGTCGAGGTGGCATTCTCGTGCTTCTGATAGTAGTCGGCCAGCACCTGGTACTGCGTGCGGGCCTCGGTGACCAGTCCCTGGCGGTGATAGAGCTCGGCGAGGTTCTCGTAGACGTCGAGCCGCGTCGGGTCCAGCTTGATGATCTTCTTGTAGATGGCGATGGCTTTGACGAAGAAGCCCTCGCCGGCGTACTGCTCGGCGATCTGGTTGAAGAAGTCGACCGCCTCGTCGATGCGCTGGATGCGGGCGTAGAGATCGCCGACGCGGTTCAGCGTATTGATGTCGTTCGGGTTCTCCTCGAGCAGCTTGCGGTACTCGCGGATGGCCGGCTCGATCTTGCCGCGCGCCACGTATTTCTCGGCGGTCTGCACCACCTGCTCGCGCTTGACCGCCATCAGTCGTCCAACTCCGCCGCCGCCACGGTGCGGGAGGCGCGGCGCGGCAGCACCGGCTGGAAGGTGAGCCGGTGCTCGGGGCACGGTCCGCGCGCGGCCAGCGCCGCCAGGTGCTCGGGCACGCCGTAGCCCTTGTGCGCGGCAAAGCCGTACTGCGGATAGCGTTGACCGAGCTCGATCATCAGGCGGTCACGCTCCACCTTGGCAACGATGGAAGCACAGGCTACAGCGTAGCTGATGACGTCGCCGCGCACCACCGGCAGGCAGGGGAACCCGAGCCCCGGCAGCGCGACGGCATCGATCACCGCGCAATCGGGCGGCGGCGAGAGGGCGGCCAGCGCCTGGCGCATCGCCAGCCGGGAAGCCTCGAGGATGTTGATCCGATCGATCACCTCGGCCGAGACGCTCGCCACCGCCACGCCCAGGCAACGCTCGCGGATCGCTCCGGCCAGCCGCTCCCGCTCGGGCGGGAGCAGGCACTTGCTGTCGTCGACGCCGGGAACCAGGCAGCGGGTGTCCAGGATCAGCGCGGCGGCCACCACCGGGCCCGCCAGGGCGCCGCGACCGACCTCGTCGGCGCCGGCGATGCGGGCGAAGCCGCAATGCGTCAGCTGCTCCTCGAGCCCGCGCAGCAACCGCAGGCGGTAGGCTTCCGCGAAGAGATCGTGAATGCGCACCGGCGGCGCCGTCCGCTGGAGCCCGGCGGCGGCGCTAGGAGGAGGCCGCCCCGTCCGGCGCGGCCGCGTCCTTGTCGGTCGCCGGGGTCGCGGCGGTCGCCGCGGACGCCGATCGCGGCGCTCCCGGTTCGTCGCGCCGCTCCTCGATGCGGGCCGCCTTGCCGCGCAGCGCGCGCAGGTAGTAGAGCTTGGCGCGCCGCACCTTGCCGCGGCGGATCACCTCGATGCGGCTGAGCGACGGCGAGTGCAGCGGGAAGATGCGCTCGACGCCGATGCCGCCCGAGATCTTGCGCACGGTGAAGGTCTCGCGGGTGCCGCCGCCGCGCCTGCCGATGACCACGCCCTGGAAGACCTGGATCCGTTCCTTGTCGCCCTCGACGACCCGCACGTGAACGCGCACCGTGTCGCCGGCGCGGAACTCCGGCTGCTCTTTGTGAATGTAAAGGCTCTCGACTTGCTGCAGCTGATTCATCACATCACCTCGCCATCAGAAGCCCGGCGCTCCGCAGTTGGAACGGTTCCGGTCATTATTTGCCAACTCGTCTCGGCCGCGCAAGCGCCGCGCGGCCTTCAGCCCTCCGCCAGCAGGTCCGGCCGCTTGGCGCGCGTCGCCGCGAGCGCTTGCTCCCGGCGCCACCGCCGGATGGCCGCATGATCTCCCGACAGCAGCACCTCCGGCACGGGCAGCCCTTCCACCAGCGGCGGC
>DATNKH010000856.1:0-3329 GCA_035603475.1 Thermoanaerobaculia bacterium | reverse complement strand
ACAACTGGGCACCGGCAAGCCTCGTGGCCTTCGCAGGGCGGGGTTGTCGTCGCTTTGGGCTCATTTCTTCGCCTGGATAGCCGCCTGGAAGGCGCTCCGGAGCGCTTGGGTCTGCAACCTGATCACATCTACGCCCGGTTGCTCGCTCTCCACCCGCACCCTCGATGCCGCTCGGTTTGCCTGAGACTCGGGCTTTCACCACGGGCTGCTAGGTGCCGGCGGCCGGGGCCCTGGGGTGCAGGGGACAGGTCCCCTGCTCTGATGCTTCTTGTCGGCAGGCCCGCCTGGTGTTCGTTCCACAATACCCCCCACCCACCGACAGCTCAGGACGGGCGCGGAGGGGCGGTGATATTCTTCGCTAGCTGTACAAGATCAGTGGAGGAGGCATCATGATGATCGACTGGCGAGAGCGGATTGCGGCGGATCCCGCCATATGTCACGGCAAGCCGTGTATCAAGGGCACCCGCATCATGGTCTCGGTCGTGCTGGACAACCTGGCTGAAGGGCTCACCGCTCAGGAGATCGTCGCGGAGTATCCGTCTCTGGTCCCGGAGGACGTACAGGCCGCGATGGCCTACGCCGCTGACCTGGCGAGAGAAGAGGATCTGGTCCCGCTCCGATGACTCCCTTCCTCGTCAAGCTCGACGAGCATCTTGGGAAGGCCACCCAGCAACTCCTCCGAGAGGGCAGCTACGACGTTGACACCGTTCTTGACGAGCGGCTCTCAGGGTCCACCGACGAGCTGTTGTGGAGCAGGGTTGTTGCTGACAGCCGACTCCTGATCACGCTGGACCTCGACTTCAGCGACGTGCGGCGATTTCGGCCGGGAACGCACCCTGGAATTCTCTTGATTCGCGCCCGCAGCACCAGCAGCTCCGCAGTGTTGAGAGTCCTGCGTCGCGTCCTCGCCGAGCGATCGCTCGAGGATCTCCGCGGCTGTCTCGCGGTGGCCGACGAACGAAGTACCCGGGTCCGGTGGCCACTGGTCGAGACCTAGACCCCAGGCGACATCGAGCATGCCCCCGGAGCGCTTCTCGGAGATCGTAAGTCACTTCAACTAAAAGAGTTAGCAGGTGGCGCCGGTGATCTGCAAGACCCTTATTCGGCGGTTCGAATCCGCCCGTCGCCTCCAACGCCCCAGTACTCCAACCCTCGGCAGGCGCGGCAGCGGCCGCAGCGCTGCCGCAGGCTGCGGCAGATGGATCCCCTGCAGGGCGGGCTGCGGCCGCAGCTTCGTCTCGCAGCAAGCGGAGATCGCCCATCTCCGGCATGGTCCCCGCCGGCGGCCCGGATCCGGCACCCGGCCTGCGAACTGAGAGCCTCACTGCCGGCTGGCTCCTGCAGCTGCGGGCGGCACGGGTGAACTACGCTCAGCGCGGCGAGCTGCGGGCAGGTACCGGCAAAGCGGGCCGCCGGCGCACCAGCACCAGGGGTGCGCAGCGGACCGCTGTGGAATGAGCCACAGTTTACGACGATGCTCCAGGCCTACCGCCTCCAGGTGCAGGACTCGGCCGAACTCGCGAATGTCGTTTCCTACGGCTACAGGGGGGCGTTGTTGAGCGGGCCGTCACCCGTCGACCTTGCGGGCGTGCTCGAAGACTCCAGCCTCGCCGACGACCTCTTTGACTGGGACCAGGTCGCAGTGGAGCGCATTCCCACCCTGGTCAAGGAGGCGCTCAGCCGGGCCAAGCTCGCGGGCTCCAGGGTGGTGCAGGTCAAGATCACGCGCAAGGCGCCCAACGCTGCCGAGCTCGCCCGGCGAATCGAAGCGCAATTTGAACCGCAGATTGAAGCGCAGATTGATGCGCGTCGCCGAGCAATGGAACAGAAACTCCTTCGGCTTGACCAGGAGGTCTGGGGCAGGAACCCGGCGGATGGCCGCACCATCATGGGCGGCGAGCGGAGAGACGGCAAGAACGCCCAGCAATCCGTGCTCGCGCCGAGGGCCGTCGAGATCAGCCTCCGATTGCAGGTTCCGTGGGGCTTCGGCTGGCTCACAGCCGACGCTAGCGGCACGATCACTGGCAGCGGCCAGCATGTCAGCGGGCCGCCCGCAGATGTTGACCCATGGAGAGGTCTACCGTCTTGGCGCCGACGACTCGCCCCTTGAGAAGTTTGGCGCGTCTGTCTCGGTGGCGCATCTCGGTAGTGCTTCATTAACGCGCACTGTTCGGAGCGAAGCGACACTCGCGTGAGCCTCTGTTGAAGGTGTCCACTTTCAGGTCTCGAGACCTCCTGTCTTTAGTTGCAGAGAAATCGTCGGCGGCAGTGATCTGGAACGGAGGCCGCGAGAAACGACCTCGTAGGATGCCCCACAAGCGACGATCTCCGGCCTGGTGCTGCTGCTAATCGTCGCCGGCATCAGCGCCCGCAGCGTGCCGCAGGTGCTTGGCGCCGGTTGACGCCCGGGCATCCCGCCGTCGGTAGGCTGGTCGTGTGAGGGGGGGTGAGAGGGAGGTGGATGGCGGGGGCCTCAGCCGATCTCGCGCTTGATCTCCTCGAGCGAGACGCTGTCACCTCTCGCCAGTTCCTCGCGCGCTGCCTGCATGAGGCGAAGGAATGCTGGGCTGGTGCTGAGGACCAGCGACTCCCGGTCGACGTTTTTCAGCGAGACGAGTGCGGCCACCGGCTCGTCGTCGACGGTGAGGATGACAGGCTCCTCGCCCAGATCGTGCGCATAGGCGGAGAGGGATTTCGAGGCCTTCGCGAGGTCGACGGTCTTCATAGCTCGATCTCCTCCCCTGCGATCCGCAGGATGTTCCCGTCCTTCCGGCCCACGGCAAGAATGTCGACCGTTGGCGGCGTCTCGGCGCTCACCTCGTAGAAGATCCGCAGGTCGCCGACCCTGAGCTCCCAGGGTGCGACCGGGTTCGGCCGCAAGGGCTTCCTGTTCGTCGTTTCTACCAGCGGCTAATGGACGAGCTGAACCTCAACGGCTTCCAACACCAAGGCGCGCTCATGTGCGGGGAGGTCTTGCAGCTGCCGCTTGACGGAAGCGGCGAACTTGACCTCATAGGCCACAGCAGTAGCCTACCATCGACCAGCGGCCCTTTGGCCGCCCGGCGAAGACGGCGTGAGCGCCCCAACGGTCTTCGCCCGAAGAGGCTGATGTAGTGTCAACATAGCGCTCGCGGCGTGCCCGGCCCGGGCTTGAGCCCCTGCGATGACGACACTTACCCTCGACTTGCCCGCCGAGGTCTTCTCGGCGCTCCGTCGCTCGCCGGAGGAGTTCGGTCGCGAGCTCCGGCTGCCCTTGCGCTGGGTCGTCACCTGTGGATGGCCTGGATCTCCTGATAGCGGGAGGGAAAATGCCATGCTGGTGACCTTCC
>DATNKH010000855.1:0-3265 GCA_035603475.1 Thermoanaerobaculia bacterium | reverse complement strand
CTCGCTGCGGGTGCACTGTCAAGGAACTCTTCAGGAGCTTCAGGGGCTTCAGGGGTTTCAAGAGCCAGGGGGGCGCCGCGGTTCCAGGGGCGCGAGACTCCGTGTCGCGTCCTGCTTCCCGGCGATCCGCGCGCGTCTCCGGACGCCGGCGGCCTTCGCGACGAGGCATGCGAGGCCGAGCGCCGCGAGCGCCAGCGCCAGGCGCCCGTGCGGGGGGCAATAGCGGATTCGCACCCGGTGAGCCCCCGGCGTCACCGGGAATCCGAGAAAGCCGCCGTTGACTTCACAGGTGGCGATCTCTCTGCCGTCGACCTCGGCGCGCCAGCCGGGCGCGAAGCTCACGCTGGAGGCCACGAGCCCGCCGGTGGCCGAAGCGAGCTCGAGATCGAAGCCATTCGCCCGCGGCTCGATCCTGGTCGCCGCTCCGACGGCGGCGGGAGGCGCCGATGGCACCGAGGGCGCCGATGGCACGAATCGCGCGAATGGCGCCGATGGCGCCGATCGCCCCGATGATCGCGGGCGCTCCAGGACGGCGACCTCGCGGAAGTCCGGATTCCGGAGGACCCGCGGGAGGACCTCGCCGGCGTCGGCGACGACCACGACCCTGGCGGGCATGAAGAAGAGCTCGAGCGCCTGGTCGTTCCGCCAGAGGCTCTGGCCGGGCTCCTCCCACACGACCCGCCAGGGAGAGGGAAGGTGGGCGCGGCGCCGGAGCAGGAGGTAGCGGACGCCGAGATAGTCGAGCAGCGGCGGACGGCGGTCCCGCAGCACGAGATGGAGAGGTTGGCCGACGCGATAGTGCCGCTGGATGGCCCGGCCGACGACGAGGGAGGCCCTGGCCGGCAGCATCGGATCGTTGCCGCGGACGTCCCAGAGCCCATAGAGAGCGCCCAGGTTCGGCTCGAGGTCGTCGAGCTCCGCCAGGACGCGGAAGGGAGCGCGCCGGCCGCGGCTGTCGGCGGCGAGCGCCGCGATCGCCGTCGGCGGGCGCAGGTCGAAACTCGCCGGCAGGGTCGGGTTGTACCGGTACCCGAGCAGCCAGAGGTCGGCGAGCACCGCCGCGAGCAGTACGCCGCCGAGCAGCCTGTCGTCGAGGCCGGACACCAGCGCGATGGCGGCGGCGGCCGCGCCGGCGAGGGTGGCGAGCCACCAGGCCAGCTGCCACTCGCCACCCGCGGGCGGCAGGAGCGCCAGCGAGCCGCAGCCGAGGAGGAGGGCGCCGGCCAGGAGCAGGCGCCCGCGGCGGGAGGCGATCAGCTCGTCGAGCGCGAGACCGGCCGCGACGGCGACGGCGAGGACGAAGACGACGCGCCAGCGGCCGGGCGGCGCGAGACCGAGGCCGGGAAGCCGCGCGACGGCCTGGTCGAGAGGCGGGACCCGGAGCGCGACGGCGAGGGCCAGGCCGCCGGCCGCGAAGAGGAGGACGAGGGGGAGGCGCCGCCGCGCTCCCAGCGCCAGGCCCGCGAGCGCCGCGGCCAGCGGCACCAGGCCGGCGTAGCTGCCGCAGACGTCGTTGAAGTTCACGGAGCCGCCCTCCGGTCCGGCATAGTTCTGGTCGCGCGGACTGCCGAAGCGCAGCGGGTCCAGGAGGGCCGCCGCGGGCCGCGGGTCGAAGCCGGCGGGCGGGCCGGGTCCCCAGCTCCCGGTCGCGGCGCGCCACCGCGCGCTCTCGGTGAGCGCATCGAGGGCGGGCAGCAGGGCCGGCGCCGAGAGGCAGGCGAGCACGAGAGCCGCCGCCCCGGCCTGGGCCGCGAAGCGGGCCCGCGAGACGCCCGCGCGCTGCGCCAGCAGCGCCAGGGCCAGGGCGGCGCACGCGGCGCCCATCTGGGCCGCGGTCTCGGGATGGCCCGAGAGGAGGACGCCCAGCCCGCAGGCGACGGTGCCGGAGAAGCCGCCGCGCTCGCCGCGGCGCAGGAGCAGCAGCCCGAGCACCAGGCCGGGGAGGAAGGCCGTGGTCATGCCGAGGGGGTAGTAGGCCCACGCGACCTCGAACGGCGAGAACGCGAAGACCATGGCCCCGAGGACGCGGCCGAGCCCTCCGGCACCCAGCTGGGCGAGGAGGGCATGGGTGAGGAGAAGCGCCAGGTACAGCTGCCAGGCCACCGCGACCGTCAGCGCCCGCAGCGGCGGCAGGGGCAGCGCCAGCAGGTGCAGCGGCGCGAAGGGCGCCGACTGGGCGTTGCCGAGCAGTGGCTCTCCCGCCCCGATCTCGTTCGCCCAGAGCGGCAGCGCGAAGCTCAGCCAGCGCTGCCGGACGAGCGACCGGAACGGCAGCATTTGCAGCGGCACGTCCGACAGGAGACCGTTCTGCACCACGAGGCCGGGCGGCGCCGCCTCGCTCCAGGGGCGCCATTGGTAGGCGAGGTCGGTCGGCACCTGGATCGCGCCGGTGAGCAGCGGCCGGGCGAAGAAGGCGAGGACCAGACCGAAGTAGGCGAGGAGCGTGGCCGGCGCCAGGCCGCGCCACAGGCGCAGCGCCCCGGCGAGCAGCAGGGCGCCGAGGACGAAGACTAGGAGCTGCATGGCGGCAACCCCGGGCGCGGACCGCTGGTCAAGACCGCCTCGGCCGCGCGATCACGACGGTGTAGTACGACGGGCCGCCGCGCTCGAGGTGGGAATGCTCGGCGTCGATGATGGCCGCCAGGGTCGCCGCGCGCTCCGCGGGCGAGCAACGCGAGAGGTCAAGATGCGGGTAGATCACGGCGAGGAAGGTGCCGCCGTAGTCGCGCCGCAGCTCGATCGCGAAGCGCGCCGCGACGGCCGCGAGGATGTCGGAGGAGCGGACGGCCTCGCTGGGATCACGCCAATCGACGGGAAGCGCCAGCCGCCGGCGGCGGCGCACGGCACGCGGCAGGCCCTGGTAGACGGCCTCGGCCGCGTCCAGGAGGCTCCGCCGCCACTCGCTCCGCGAGGGGCCGACGTACTCGTCCAGGTAGAGCATCCCACCGGGCCGCAAGCTGGCGGCGACCTCGGCCAGGCAGCTCTCGAGCTCCTCGACGTGATGGAGGGCCTGGTGGAAGAAGGCGGCGTCGAACGCCCCGCGCGGGAGGGCGAGGGAGTTCAGGTCCTGGCACACGTAGGCGATGCCGTCGACGCCCTCGACGCCGTCGCCGCCCTGCGCGCGGGAGCGCGCGGCGGCGAGCGCCAGGGCGCCGATGGAGAGGTCGATGCCGAGGACCCGGCGGCAGAGAGACTTGCGGCGCAGATCGCGCTCGAGCGCGCCGTCGCCGCAGCCGAGGCTGACCGCCCGCTCGAAGCCGCCGGG
>DATNKH010000854.1:0-3607 GCA_035603475.1 Thermoanaerobaculia bacterium | reverse complement strand
GACTGCGGACCCTCGCCCAAACGGCGGGAGGGAGGCAAGGGCAATCTAGCCAGGACACTACCTGATCGGCCTGATCGGGTCTGGCCCCCGGGTTGAGTCGCTGGTGTGATAGCCTTGCCGGTCTTTGAGCGGGGTGGCCTGGGTGCGGGGAACCGATGGGAGCCGGTGATGAGTCAACGTCTTACTCGTAAGGACATCAAGCGCGACGAGTTCGCCTCGGCAGTGGGGCGCGGCGTCGACTTCGCGGAAAGCCACACGCGGGAGCTGCTGACGACGGTCGGGGCCGTGCTGCTGGCGGTGCTGATCGGGATCGTGACCTACTTCTACATCGCCCACCGCTCGGACGTCGCCAACCAGGCGCTGGCGGCGGCGGTGAAGGTGTACAGCGCGCCGATCGACCCCACCGGCGCCAAGCCGAACGATGCCGCCGAGCCGAGCTTCGCCAGCGATGCGGCCCGCCAGGCACGCGCCCGCCAGCTGTTCGAGCGGGTGCACGCCGATTACCGCTGGACCGATGCCGCTGACGTGGCCTCGCTGTACCTGGCGGACCTCGACGCCGCCGCCGGCAAGGTGGCGGCAGCCCGGCAGCTGTGGAGCGACTTCGCCAAGAAGCACGGCGACCACGTGCTGGCCGTCCAGGCGCGCCTCGATCTGCTGGAGCTCGAACGCAACCAGGGCAAGGGGCAGCAGGTGGCGCAGCAGCTGCGGGAGATGCTCGACCAGTCGGATGCGCAGCTGCCCCAGGACGTGACCCTCTACCAGCTGGCGATGACGCTCGAGCAGCTCAACCACGATCAGGAAGCGGTCCAGACCTATCAGCGGCTGATCGACGAGTACCCGCAATCGCCTTATCACCAGACCGCGCAGCAGAAGCTTGCCGCCCTCGATCCCTCGCGTGCCGCCGCCGGCGGCCAGGTCGCCGGCCTCGGCGGCTTCCCGCCCTCCTGAACCGGCGGCCGCCCGCGGTGGCTGCGGGCGGTGCCGCGACCTAGAAGGACCGTTTCCCGAAATAAAACGCCAGGATGGCGAGATCCCGGCCGTCGACGATGCCGTCGCCGTTGAGATCGCACGCGAGCTGGAAGTTCGGGTCGTAGCGATGGGCGCCGAAGCAGGGGGCGAAGAGGAGGAGGTCCTGGCCGTCGACGATGCCGTCGTGATTGAGGTCGCCCGGCAGGAAGAACGTGCCGACTACCTCGAACGTGGAGACCGTGCCGGTGAAGGTGTTGGGCGGCGTGGCGAGATCCTGGGCCTGTAGGCCGATGGAGACCACGCCGGCAATCGGCGCCGGCGGCTGGTAGAGGAACTGGAGCCGGCGCTGGTCGCCCGTCGGCGTCACGGCGACCGCCTGGCCGTTGATCAACAGGTGGGTGTTGGCGACGTCGATGCCGGCGCCGAAGTCGAGCACGTCGAGCTGGATCCCGACGTTCGTCGGCACGTTCTGCTGGCCGTCGCCGGGGCTCACCGCGCCGATGACCGGCGGCACGTGGTCGGCGCTGGTCAGCGCGTCGGCGAAGGTCTGGGCGAGCAGGTCGTAGCCGGCGCCGTTCGGGTGCAGCTTGTCGCCGCCCCCCAGGTAATCCAAGGACATCGCGTCGGGCGTGAGGTAGAAGAAGACCTCGAACGGATCCGCCAGCGTGCGGCTGCGTTCCCAGGCGAGCTCGCGGACCGCTCCGGCGAGGGACGCGGTGATCACGTTGGTCGGATCGGTGTCGGCGGTCTTCAGGCGCGGGATGATGGTGGCATGGACCGCCGCGATGCCGGCCGTCTCGGCCTGCCCGGCCATCAGGTCGAGGTTCTGGACGATGGTGTCGATCGAGACCTTGGCGTTGATGTCGTTGGTGCCTTCCATCAAGAGCACCGCGGTGACGCCGGGCTGCAGCGCGCTGCCGATGCGCGTCAGGCCCTCGCCGGTGGTCTCGCCGAACATGCCGTCGTTGATCACCGTCACCTGCACGTTCAGGTCCGTGGTCAGCAACGCCTCCAGCCGGCCGGGATAGCCGATGCCCTTGGGGTCGCCAAAGCCGGAGGTGATGCTGTCGCCGAAGGCGACATAGGTCTGGGGCGAGGCGTCCAGGGGGACCGCCGGCGCGCGGCGCAGGCCGGCGGGCCCGCGCTGCTGCCCTGCCGCCCCGCGCCGCGGCCGGCGCTCGCGTTGATCGACGGGTCGATCGCCGGGGACCGCGACGGCGGGCGCGGTGGCCGGCGGTTGCCAGGGTTGCCACGAGGAGGTGCGTTCCGGGCCGCCGCCGGGCCAGGAGAAGATCGCCCGGTTGCCGTCGCCGGCGAGCGACGGCCGGTCCAGCGCGCCGGCGATGGCTCCGGCGCCGGCGCGGGCTCGAGCACCGCCTCCACCGGCCTCGGCGTTCTGGAGCGGCGAGTCCGCCGCGGTGGCCACCCGCCGCGGCCGGCCGCCGGCATCCAGCTCGAGCGCCGCCCAGCCGCGCGGCTCCGCGGTGCGGTACAGGAGCCGGAGGCGGTCCGTGCCGGGTGAGGTCTCGAAGCTGGGGTACAGCGAGCCGCCCGGGGCCGCCACCACCGGTTCGCCGAAGAGGCCGTCGCGGTAGCGCGCCACCAGCAGGCGATAGCCGTCGCCGGCGAGCTGGCTCCAGGCGATGAGGGCGCCGCCGCCGGCGGGCGCCAGGACCGGCGTGATGTCGGGCACCCGGTTGGCGGTCAGCTTGCGCGGCGGCGTCCAGGTCCCGGTCCCGTTGCCGTTCCCGCCGGCGCTCCAGACGATCTCGTCGTCGTGGCCGTCGAAGGCGCTCCAGGCGAGCAGCCAGGAACCGTCTGCCAGCCGGCAGGCAGCGAGCGCCAGCTGGCTGCCCTGCCCCGGCGCGGAGATGGTCCGGGGCGCGGACCAGCCGCCGCCGTTCCAGGCGGCGTAGCGCACGCCGAGCGCACGTGGATCGTCCCCTTCCAGCCAGGCCAGCCCGGCCAGCCGGCCGCCGGCGACGAGCGGCAGCGGCTCGGCCAGGAGCTTGCCGATGCGCTCGCCGGGCGGCGGCAGGATACCGGGCCGCGTGCCGCCGGCCAACAGCAGCAGATCGCGCCCACCGCCGCCACCGCCGCCAGCGCCGCCAGTGCTGCCGGCGCTGCTGGCGGCCGGCGCGGTGCCGGCGGCGATCCAGCCCCCTGAGAGGGGCGCCGCCGCGTCGAGCCGGGCTCCAGGCGGCAGCGCCAGAGAGACCAGCTCCCCGGTCGGCAGCTCGAGGCGCGCTCCGTCCGCTGCCGCCCGCAGGTGCAAGGGGAGCTCCGACGCGGCCGCCCGGGCCGGAGCCGTCGCCGCGACCTGCGCCAGCACGACGGCGGCGGCAAGCGCCGCCACGTCCGCCCGCCTGGCCAGCCTGGCCAGCCGCGCCCACTCGACCGGCCGTGTCAGCGGGGCAAGCCCTGCCAGCCCGGCCGGCGCGGGCGCGGACGCCCGACAACCGACGCTCGGAGGAGCACGTCTCCAGAGCCAATTCAGGCGCCGCGGGGCTGTTGGCATAGACGGGGAATCCTAAGGCCGCCGCGGGGGCGAGTCAAACACGGCAGCCGAGGGGCAGCCATTCCGGAATGTTGGCCGTGGTCGGGCCGCAGGAGGCAGTGCTGGCGGGTGGACTGGCCG
>DATNKH010000853.1:0-5402 GCA_035603475.1 Thermoanaerobaculia bacterium | reverse complement strand
CCCTACATGCATCCGGACTGGGTGATCCTCGGCTTCTCGTTCAACGACGCCGAGCCCGACGCGGTGCCGGACACGAACCCTCTCTACTGGCACTCGGCGCTGCTGTCCCTCGCCGCCGCCCGGATGCAGAAGCAGACCGATCCCAAGCTGGCGAACTACAACGCCTACTACGTCGGCCTGTTCCGCGAGGGCAAGGCGGGGTGGGACCGCACCAAGGCGGCGATGCGCGAGCTCGGCGCCCTGCTGCGCGCCGACCATGTGGCCGCCACGCTGTTCCTGATGCCGGAGCTGCACGACCCGCACGACCCCGGCATCGCCGAGGCCTTCTCGCGCGTCGCCGCCGTCGGCCGCGAGGCAGGCTTCGAGGTCATCGACCCCGCGCCCGACTTCCCGCCCGGCTCCGGCGAGCGCTACTGGGTGAGTCACGAGGACGCCCATCCGAACGCCGCGGCGCAGGCCATCTATGCCCGGGCGCTGGCACGCTCGCGCTACGCCTGCCTCCCTTGAGGCGGCTGGCGCCCCGACGCGAGTGGCGCGGGTGACGCGGCGGACCTGGATGACCCTCGTGCCAGCCCGATGACGCCGATGGCGAAGAAGCTCGCCCTGATGCTGGCCGGAGTGCTGGTGGCGCTGGTCGCCGCCGAGCTGCTGGTGCGCGCGGCGGGAGCGGCGCCCAAGGTCTATGCCATCCGCAAGGGCCGCTTCCAGCTGTCGCACAACCCGAAGATCGGCTACGAGCCGGTGCCGCTGGTCTACGCCGGCCGCGAGCTCAGCTTCTACGACTACCTGGGCGCGAGCAACAGCCTCGGCTTCCGCGACCGCGAGCACGCCGTCGCCAAGCCGGCGAACGTCTACCGCATCGTAGTGCTCGGCGACAGCATCGCGGCAGGCCTTCACGTCGAGCGCAACGAGGACGTCTTCCCGCCCATCCTCGAGCGGCTGCTCGTCCAGGACGGCCTGCGCGCCGAGGTGATCAACCTCGCGGTCTCCGGCTACAACACGCAGCAGGAGGTCGAGATGCTGCGCGAGAAGGGCTTGCAGTACCACCCTGACCTGGTGGTCGTCGCCTACACGATGAGCTCGCGCGAGCACCTCGACGGCGACATCCTGAAGACCTTGCTCGAGGCCGAGCAGCGGCAGGGCGGCGTCAGCAGCGCGCGCGTCAGCTCCTGGCTGGTCAAGAGCGCACTCTACCGCTTCGTGCGCTTTCGCGTGCTGGCGGTGAAGCGAACCCCGGCGACGGCGACCGCGGCACCGGCTGCGCCGGCGGCGACCGCGACAACCACGGTGACTCCCGACGCCGCCGGCACCGCCCCCGCCGCAGCCTCCCCCACCCAGCATTATCTCGACCTGGTCTCGGCCGACACCGTGGCGCCCTACTTCGGGGTGCTGCGGGACCTCGCCCGCCAGCACCACTTCCAGGTGCTGATCGCGGTCTTCCCGCGCTTCGTTCGCACTTTCAGCTATTACACCTTCGGCCGGCAGCACCAGTTCGTGGCCGACCTGGCGAAGGCGAACGGCTTCGCGCTGGTGGACCTGCTGGTCCCGTTCAGCGACTGCCGCCGGGCCTCGGCGGAGCCGATCAGCAGCGACAACTTCCATCCCTCCCCCTCCGGTCACCGCTGCGCCGCCGCGGCGATCGCCCGAGCGGTGATGGCGCTGCCGCCGCGCCCGCCGAGCGGCTGATCCGCCGCGGCCCGATCCACACCCAGCCACGCCATGACTCGGATCCTTTGCTTGACTCGGTCAAGCAAATAGGTGACACTGTCATGGATCTCTGTAAGGAGACATGACCGTGACCGAGATCGACGTCGAGCGGCAGGTCGAGAGCGTGCGGCGCTTCAACCGCTTCTACACCCGGCAGATCGGCGTGCTGGGGGAGGGCGTGCTCGCGAGCCCCTACTCGCTGACCGAGGCGCGGGTGCTCTACGAGCTGGCGCACCGCGAGCGGCCGACCGCGACCGAGGTCGGCAGGGCGCTGCGGCTGGACGCGGGTTACCTGAGCCGCATCCTGCGCGGTTTCCAGCAGCGCGGCCTGGTCGACAGCACGCCTTCCGCGGCCGACGGGCGGCAGAACCTGCTGCGCCTGACCACGCAGGGCCGCGAGGCCTTCGACACGCTCGACGCCCGCGCCCGCGTGGCCATCGGCGCGATGCTCGGCCGGTTGCCGGCGCCGGACCAGCACCGGCTGGTCGCGGCGATGGCGACCGTCGAGGCCATGCTGGCCGCCGAACCCGACTCGCAACCCGACTCCCGGGAGCCCTACCTCCTACGCCAGCACCAGCCCGGCGACATGGGCTGGATCGTCCACCGTCACGGCGTCCTCTACGCGCAGGAGTACGGGTTCGACGAGCGCTTCGAGGCGTTGGTCGCCGAGATCGCCGCGAAGTTCCTCCGCGACCTCGACCCCGCGCGGGAGCGCTGCTGGATCGCCGAGCGTGACGGCGAGATCGTCGGCTCCGTCTGCCTGGTCAAGGAAACCGACCGGGTGGCCAGGCTTCGCCTCCTGCTCGTCGAACCGAAGGCGCGCGGGCTGGGCCTCGGCCGCCGTCTGGTCTCGGAGTGCATCCGCTTCGCGCGGCATAGCGGCTACGACAAGATCACTCTCTCCACCGATGCCGAGCTGAACGCCGCCCGTCACCTCTACGAAGCCGCCGGCTTCCGGCTGGTCCACGAGGAACCGCACAGCAGCTGGGGCCCCGACTGCATCTTCCAGACCTGGGAGCTCGAGCCGTGACCGGCTCCCCTCTCGCCGGTGTGCTGCCTACCCGAGCACGATCCGGATCTGGTGGACGCCTTCCTTGACCAGGGGGATGTCGGCGACGCCATTGGGACCGATCGGCAGCTCGGCGCCGTCGAGCTCGGCGCGGGAGACGCCGCGGGTAGCGCCGTGGGGGTTCTCGACGTTGACGGTATAGCGCGCGGAGTGGTAGCGGAAGATGATCTCGTAGGCAGGCCAGGCGCGGGGGATGGCCGGATCGATCGACAGGGTGGTGCCGCGGAGGCGGATGCCGAGGATCCATTGGATCCCGGCGCGGTACATCCAGCCCGCGGAACCGGTGTACCAGGTCCAGCCGCCGCGGCCGATGTGATTGGCCTCGGCGTAGATGTCGGCGGCGGCGACGTAGGGCTCGACCTTGTAGCGCTGGATGCCGGCGCGCGTGCTGGCGTGGTTGATCGGGTTGAGGACCGAGAACAGCCAGCCGGCCTTGTCCCCTTCTCCCATCGCCGCGAAGGCGAGGACGCACCAGATCGCCGCGTGCGTGTACTGCCCGCCGTTCTCGCGCACTCCGGGCAGGTAACCCTTGATGTAGCCCGGGTCGAGCGGGGAGCGGTCGAAGGGCGGCGTGAACAGCAGCACCAGGCCGTCTCCCGGGCGCACCAGGTACTCCTGCACCGCCGCCATGGCGCGCGCCGCGCGTTGCTTGTCGGCGGCGCCCGAGAGCACCGCCCAGGACTGCGCGATCGAATCGATGCGGCACTCGGCGTTGCTGGCCGATCCCAGGGGCGTGCCGTCGTCGAAGTAGCCGCGGCGATACCAGTCGCCGTCCCAGCCGTGCTCCTCGAGCGCGGTCTTGAGCGCCGCGACGTGCCCGCGCCATCGCGCCGCCCGCTCGCCCTCCCCGCGCTCGTCGGCGAGCCGCGCGAACTCCCACAGCAGGCTGTGCAGGAACCACCCCAGCCAGACGCTCTCGCCCTTGCCCTCGCGGCCGACGCGATTCATGCCGTCGTTCCAGTCGCCGGTGCCGATCAGCGGCAGGCCATGAACGCCGATCGCCAGGCGCAGGTCGAGGGCGCGGGCGCAATGCTCGAACAGCGTGCCGCGCTGCCGCGACTCCGCCGGCACGTAATACGCGTCGTCGCTGCCCTCCGGCACCGGCGGCCCCTCGATGAAGGGCACTTGCTCGTCGAGCAGCTCGCGCTCGCCGGTGACCTCGACGTAGTGCAGCGCGACGTAGGGCAGCCACAGCAGGTCGTCGCTGATGTGGGTGCGCACGCCGCGGCCGGATGGCGGGTGCCACCAGTGCTGGACATCGCCTTCGACGAACTGCCGGCCGGCGCAGCGCAGGATGTGCTCGCGGGCGATGTCGCGCCGGGCGGCGGTCAGCGCCATCACGTCCTGCAGCTGGTCGCGGAAGCCGTAGGCACCGCCGGCCTGGTAGAAGGCCGAGCGCGCCCAGATGCGGCAGGAGAGGGTCTGGTAGATCAACCAGCGGTTGAGCAGCAGGTCCATCGAGCGGTCCGGGGTCTTGACCTGCAGGGCGCCGGCAACGTCATCCCAGCTGAGCTTCACCTCCGCCAGCGCGGCGTCGAGGTCGGCCGTGCGGTAGCGCCGCACGAGGTCGCGAGCCGCCTCGGCGCCCGCGCCCTGGCCGAGCAGGAAAAGCACCTCGACACGGCCGCGGGGCGGCAGATCGACCGCCGCCTGCAACGCACAGCACGGGTCCAGAGCGGCGCCCACCCGGCCTGACAGCCGGCGGTCCGGCTCGAGCGCCGCCGGGCGGTCGGGCGCGCCGTTGCGTCCTAGGAACTCGCAGCGGTCGCCGGTCCAGGCGGTCTGCCGCCCGCCGAGGTCGGCGAAGGCGACCTGGCCTGCCAGCTCTTCGTTCCAGGAGTTACGGGCCAGCATCGCTCCGGTCGCGGCGTCCATCTCGGTGACGACGTGAGGCGCCGCGGCGTCGCGCGAGTTGCCGAGGACCCACTCGGCGTACGCGGTCACCGCCAGGCGCCGTGGCCGGTCCTCGCGGTTGACGATGGTCAAGCGCGAGATCTTGATCGGGTCCGCGAGCGGCACGAACTGCAGCAACTCGAGCGTCACGCCGTGCGAGGCGTGCTCGAAGCGGCTGTACCCCTGCCCGTGGCGGGCGACGTACGAGTAAGCCTCCTCGCGGATCGGCAGCACGGTCGGCCCCCAGACCAGGCCGCTCTCCTCGTCGCGGACGTAGAGACTCTCGCCGGGTGGATCGCTGACCTGGTCGTTCGACCAGGGGGTGAGCTGGTTCTCGCGGCTGTTGACCGCCCAGGTATAGCCGGCGCCGGACTCCGAGACCTGGAAGCCGAAGCCGGGGTTGGCGATGACGTTGATCCAGGGCGCCGGCGTCCATTGCCCCTCGCCCAGCACGGCGACGTACTCGCGGCCGTCGGCGTCGAAGCCGCCGAGGCCGTTCCAGAGCTCGAGGTCGAGGCGGGGCGGCGTCGTCTCCTCGGGCTGCACCTCCGCGGGGCGGCGCGCTCGCGGCACCCGCCGGTCCTCGCTGCGGTCGCGGCGCACGATCTGCTCGGAAAGCGTGCCGTTGCGGGCGTGCAGCGCGACCCGCGCCACGGCGAGCAGCGTCCCCCGGGTCTCCGGCGCCGACTGTTCGGCGCGCAGGATGACGGCGTTGCCGTGCGGCTCCGACCCG
>DATNKH010000852.1:0-4782 GCA_035603475.1 Thermoanaerobaculia bacterium | reverse complement strand
TCTATCCCGAGGGCCCGGGCTTCGCTCCCCTCTATCTCTGGAGCCGCACCCGCAACACCCCCGAGGGGCGCTGGCAGAGCCAGGCCGAGCGGGATCTCGCGGTGGGGGCGCGCGCGGCCGCCGTCGCGTACCTGGCAGCGGGCAAGGTGGGCCAGGCCGGCGATGCGCCGGCCGCGGCGGTCGGCCACGCCTACCTCGCCGCGCCCTGGTCGCGGCCGGAGCCGGTGGGCGACGCTCGCGAGACCGTGGTCTCCTGGTGCGGCGACACCTACGTGGCGCTCACCACCGCCGGCGGCTGGGAGATCGCGCCCGCGGCGCGGCGGTTCCCCGACTATTACGGCGAAGGATTCGCGAGCTCCTGGGTGGCGGTGCCGCTCCGCCAGCCCGCGGCCATCGGCCTGCTGGCCGGCCGCCGCGCCGAGGACGGCGATCTCGCCGCCTGGCGCCGCCGGGCGGCCCGGGCGAGCCTGGTGCGCGACGGCTCCACGTTGACGTTCGCGCCGGCGGGTGAGGCACCCACCATCGTCTACGTTCCCGGCGAGCGGGCGACGATCGGCGGCGTGGCGCTCCTCCCCGGCAGCGCCCCGGCGCTGGCCGCGCCGTTCCTGTCCAGCCCCGCGCCGGGGCTCTGGGACTTCACCTTCGGTGGGGTCCGCCGCCGCTTCGAGCGCCTGCTCCCCGGCGAGCCGGCGCCGTGAGGCGGCCAGTGGCCGAGCGGGACCTGGCTCACTCTCGATCCAGGAGCCCGAGCAGCCGCTGGTTCACCGCCGGCCACTCCGGCGCGATGATCGAGACGCGCACCGAGTCGCGGGCCGTGTGATCGGCGCCGATCCGATGGGCGCGCAGGATCCCTTCGAACTTCGCGCCGATGCGCTCGAGCGCGGCGCGTGAGCGCTCGTTCCGCACGTCGGTGTGAAAGCAGACCCGAAGCGCCTGCCATACCTCGAAGGCATGCGTCAGCATCAGCAGCTTGGCCTCGGTGTTGGCCGCCGTCCGGGTCGCCGAGCGCGTCAGCCAGGTGTAGCCGATCTCACCGGCATCAGGAACGCCGCGGCCGTGGGATGGGTGACCCTCGGGCCACAGCCATCGCTCCAGGTTGAAGAAGCGCGTGGAGCCGACGACGCGGCCGTCGGCCAGGCGGATGATGGCGAACGGCACCGCGGTGCCGGCCTCCTGCCAGTCCAGGGCGGTCTGGATGTAGCGGGCAGCCTCTGCCTCGCCCTGCGGGACGGGGGTCCACCGGTAGAGCGAGGGATCGACCGCGGCCGCGGCCGCCAGCCCGCCGGTGTGGCTGTGCTCGAGCGGCTCGAGGCGGATGTGCCTGCCCTGCAGTACGAAGCCTTGCATCAGTGTTCCAGATCCGCGAGCCGGGCGGTCTCCGCCCAGAGGCGCCGGGCGGCGGTGTCGTCCTGCGCTTCCCGGGTGGGCGTCGCCGGCCGGCAGTGGTGGAAGTAGGCGCCCGTCACGCCGGCCACCTCGGCCGAGGACGCCAGGTGCACCAGCGTCTCCGCTCCCTGTTGCGGAGTGAGCGCGAAGCGCTTGGCAATGCGCACGCCGAAAGAGATCAGCCCGCCGGACTCGTCGCCGAAGCGGGTGGCGACGAACCCGGGATGCAAGGAGTTGGCCGTCACTCCGGTCCCGTCGAGGCGCCTCGCGAGCTCGCGGGTGAAGAGGATGTTGCAGAGCTTGGAGCGGCCGTACACCTTGAAGCCGGGCCCTCCGTACCGCAACCATTCGGCGAAATTGCCGCGATAGGCCTTGACCGACTGCAGGTCGTCGAAGTCGAGCGTGGCCCCCCGGTGTGCATCCGAGGCCGTGTTCACCACCCGGGCCGGCGCCGAGGCCACCAGGCGCTCGCGCAGCGCATGCGCCAGGACGAAGTAGGAGAGGTGGTTCAAGGCGAAGGTGCGCTCCAGCCCCTCGACCACCTGGCGGGAGCTGAAGAGGGCGCCGGCGTTGTTGACCAGCACGTCGATGCGCCGCTCGGCCGCGGCGATCTCCACGCCCACCCGTTTCATCTCGCCGAGGCGCGAGAGATCGGCGTAATGGATGCCGTGGGCGAGGCCGGGGCCGATCTCGCGCAGCCGTTGCACGGCCGCCTCGCCGCGTCCCCGGTCGCGCGCCACCTGGACGATGCGCGCGCCCATGGCGGCCAGGCTCTCCGCCGCCACCTGCCCGATGCCGGACGTCGCGCCGGTCATCACGACGACCTTGCCCTGCATGTCTTCGTTCTTCATGTCTTCTTTCATCGTGTGCGAGAAAGAACCGCCAGTCAGCCTACCATCAGCCGGCCGCCGAAACCTTCACCTTTCGCCCCGCGTAGTGCCGTGGCATGAGGGGCTCGAGCGCTATGCCCATGACCGCCATGGGCGCGATGACCGCCATGGCCGCCACGGCCGCAACCACCGCCGATGAGCCGCCCGGCGCCCAGGAGCCGGACTTCCAGGACCGGGTCGGGGCGCTGTGCGGCCTGCACGCCGCGCTCTGGGCGGCGACCCCGGCGGAGCTCCCGCTCCTGGGGCCGCGGGTCGGCCTTCGCCGGCACTTCGCCAACGCCCGCGCCGCCAGGCGGCTGATCGACGAGCTGGCCGTCGAGCTCGAGCAGGCGCCGGAGGGAGAGCGGGAGCGGCAGGCCTGGCGCGAGCAGGTGCGGGAGCGCTTGCAGCGCTTCGGCGACGAGCGACTGGGCTGGCCGGCCGGCTACCGCCGCCTGCTCTTCGCCGACGCCTTCTTCGCCGCCTCGGTGGCCTTCGCCCGGGAGGCGCGGGCCTTCGATCCCGGCCTGCCGCTCGAGAGTCTCTGGCAGGCCCTGCGGAACGTCTGGATCGGCAACAGCCTGCAGATCGTCCTCGACCTGCCGGTGGCCCTGAATCCCGGTCTCTTCGCCTACAGCATGCTGTACCCGCTGACCGACAACCTGCTCGACGATCCACGGGTGGAGAGCGGCGCCAAGCGCGCCTTCAACGAGCGCTTCGGCCGGCGGCTCGCCGGCCTGGCGGTGTGGCCCGCGGGCGCCGGCGAGGCGGCGATCTTTCGCCTGGTCGAGCGCATCGAGGGCGAGTTCCCGCGTCACGCTTACGCGGACGTCCACGAGAGCCTGCTCGCCATCCACGGCGGACAGGTGCTGAGCCTCCGCCAGCAGGACGATCCGGGGCTGACGGACGCCGAGATCCTCGCGATCAGCTGCGAGAAGGGCGGCACCTCGGTCCTCGCCGATCTCTACCTGGTGGCCGGGCGAGCGAGCGCGAGCGAGGAGCGCTTCGCCTTCGGCTACGGCGTCGCGCTGCAGCTGCTCGACGACCTTCAGGACGTCGAGAGCGACCTCGCCGCCGGCCACCAGACGCTGTTCACTCGCGCCGCCCGCCGCGGTCCTCTCGACGCGCCGGCGTCGCGCCTGGCGCGGTTCATCGACCGCGTGCTGGATGGCGAAGAGTGGCTGGCCACGCCCGGGCTCGCCGAGCGCAAGGACCTCATCCGCCGCAACTGCCGGACCCTGCTCGTCGGCGCGGTGGCCGAACAGCCGCGCCGCTTCAGCCGCCGCTTCCGGCGCACGCTCACCCGGCGGTGGCCCTTCGCATTCCGCGCCATGCGGCGCCTGCGCCGCCGCGCCGCGAAGCGCTACCAGGCCGCCGCCGCCAGGCAGCACCCCGGCAGCGGCGCGGCCTCACCGCTCGATCGGTTGCTGTCCCAGGAGGATTGAGAACCGGCCGGGGCTCGCCGCTCAAGGGCCTTGGCGCCCGCCCCGACTTCCCTTGGGCGAGCACGGCTGGCGGCAGCCCGGCAACCGGCTCCAATTCCCAGGTTGCGGCCAGCCTCATTACCGGGGTACTATGATGCCATGAGAATCGCATCGTCGAAGCTGACCGCACAGGGGCAGATCTCCGTGCCGGCGGAAGTCAGGCGGCGGCTCGGCGTCGGCCCGGGCTCGATCCTCGAGTGGGAACAGCAGGGAGACAAGATCGTCGTCCAGCGGGCCGGCCGTTACAGCTCGGAGGAGGTCCACCAGGCCCTGTTCCCGGAGGCGCCCGAGCCGCGATCGCTGGCGGATCTCGAGGAAGGGATCCGGCGGCGCGTACGGAGCCGCCATGCGCGCCGTTGACACCAACCTCCTGGTGCGGCTGGTCACCCGGGACCACCCCGAGCAGACCGCCGCCACGGAGGCCTTCGTGGCAGGGGGCGCCTGGGTCTCACATCTCGTCCTGATGGAAGCGATGTGGGTCCTGGACGCGGTCTATGGCCTGGGTCCGGAGAAGATCGCGACGGCCGTCGAGATGTTGCTCGAGCACAGGGAGCTCACGATCCAGGAACCGGACACGGTCACCGCCGCGTTGCGGCACTTCCAGCGCTGGGGTAGTGGGTCAGTCTCCCTCGGCCTCCCTTTGGACGAGGGGCCGAAGTCATCCGCCCCAGCAGTCCCGGCCCCTCGCCCAAAGGGAGGCCGGGGGAAACTGACCCACTACCAGCGCTGGCCCGCCCTGGGCTTCTCCGATTGCTTGATCCTGGCAGTGGCGCGGAAGGCCGGTCATCTCCCCCTGGGGACGTTCGACCGCGATCTCGGCAAGATCGAGGGAACGCAGCGGCTTTGAGGCGCGGAACCTGGCCGCGGCAGCACCGGCCGCGCCGGTCACGCTTCGCCCGCTCTGGTTGAACCCGCCGTCCGCCTGGGGGCACTCATGGATGACTGATGTCTCCAGGAGGATTTGCCATGTCCAGCTCCCACGCTTCTGCTCCGGGGCGGCTCGCCGCTCTCGGCTTCACGGTCGCGCTCGTTGCAGCGCTGAC
>DATNKH010000851.1:0-22592 GCA_035603475.1 Thermoanaerobaculia bacterium | reverse complement strand
CAGCCCGCGGGGGCGTGCCGGGCGCGGTCGCCGCCGCAGGGGCCGCGGCGCTCCACGACCGCGGCGACAGCCGGCCGGCGGCGGCGCCGGCGCCGCCCGCGGACCCGGGAAGCCAGCCGGCGGCCCGGCCGACGAGCCAGCCGACGAGGACGAGCAGGGCGGCCAGGGCCAGGGCGGCCAACCCGGCCGCCGGGGTGAGGAGCCGGTGGCGCCAGCGGCCAGGGGGAGGCGGCGCCGCGGCCGCGGTCGCCGGCAACGCCTCGAGATCCCGCAGCAGCTCGGCGGCGCCCTGGTAGCGCCGCGCCGGCTTGCGCTGCAGGCAGCGCCGCACCACCGCGCGCAGCCGGGCCGGCGCCGCGATCCCGAGATCGGCCAGGTCGCGGGCCTCGCCGCCGATGCGCTGGGCCAGCCGCTCGGCATAGGAGTCGCCGGCGAACGGCAGGCGGCCGCTGAGCATCTCGAAGAGCAGGATGCCGAGAGCATAGACGTCGCTGCGGCCGTCGACCGGCTCGCCGCGCGCCTGCTCCGGGGACAGGTAGTCCGGGGTACCGACCACCGCGCCGATCTGGGTGGGACCCGCGGCGGTCATCGAGCGCGCCACCCCGAAATCGGTGATGAAGGCGCGTCCGCCCTCGTCCACCAGCACATTGGCCGGCTTGAGGTCGCGATGCACCACCCCCTCGGCGTGGGCGGCCGCCAGCGCGGCGGCGAGCTGGCGGGCGATCGCCACCGCCTGCCGCGGCGCCAGCGGCCCGTCCTCCTCGAGCAGGGCGCGCAGCGAGCGGCCGGGGACGTAATCCATGGTCAGGAAGAGCAGATCGCCGGCGACGCCGAGGTCGTGGATGCGCACCGCGTTGCGGTGGCTGACCTGGCGCGCCAGCAGCAGCTCCTTGCGGAAGCGCTCGCGGAACCCGGGATCGGCCGCGACCTCGGGCCGCAGCACCTTCAAGGCAACGTCGACGTCGAGCTGCTCGTCATGGGCGCGGTAGACCATGCCCATGCCGCCCACGCCGGCCAGGGCGACGATGCGGTAGCGCGCCGCGACGAGGCTGCCCGCGGCCAGGCATCCGGCGCCGCCGAGATTGGTGCGCGTGACCCCCGGGTCCGACCCGGAGGCCGCGGCCGGGAACGGCTCGGCGCTCACCGGCGCACCGCCGGCCAGGTTCCCGTGACGCCGGCTCCGACGCGGGCGCTCACGGCGACGGCGCCATCCCGGAGGCCGCGGCGGCGTGGGTCGCCAGCAGCTCGCTCCAGAGCACCGGCGCCCGCCCGGATACGGCCTTGACGTCGGCCAGGAGCCGCTCCACCTCCTCGTCCAGGCGCGCGGCCGCGATCGCCAGCGCGGCCTGGGAGGCGAGCGCTTCGAGAATCTCCACGTCCAGCTCGGTGAACGCGCTCCCCGGCGCGCTGCTGTCGGCGTAGAGGGCGCCCAGGCACCGGCGATCGAAGGCCGCTCCCCGCTCGACCGGGGCCAGGGCCGGCGGCGGCGGCGGCGGCGGCGGTGGCGAGAAGGGCATGCAGACCAGGGCGCGGATGCCGCCCCTGGCGACGCTCTCGCGGCCGCCCAGGGCAGGGTCGGCGAGGGCGTCCGCGACGGCGACGGCGCGGCCGGTCGAGAGCGCCCGCTCGACCGCGCCGATGCTGCCCGAGAACTCGGCGGCGCCAAGGTCGAAGGCGGCGAGGCCGCTGGCGGCGGCAACCGCCAGATCACCGTCGCCGCGGGCGAGGAGGACGAAGCCGCGCTCCGCCCGGGAGAGCTGCACCACCGACTCGAGCAGGCCCTGCAGGATCGCGTCGAGGCTGTCGGCCGCGGCGAGGCGGCGGCGCGCGGCGATGGTGGAGCGGCGGCGCTCGCTCTGCGCCGAGCTCTCCGCCCGCCTCTGCTCCTCGGTCAGCGGCTCGAAGGAGGCCAGCACCCCCCCCAGGCTGAGCCAGCTGCGGTGGGCGAGCAGGGCGCGGCCGGCCACCGGCTGGCCGTTCACCAGGGTGCCGTTCTTGCTGGCGAGGTCGCTGAGCTCCCAGCCCTCGCGGCCGCGGCGCAGCCGAGCATGCCGGCGCGACACGCGGTCGTCGTCCACGACCAGGGTGCTCGTGGCATCGCGGCCGAGGACGTACTCCTCCTCCTCGCGCAGCACGAGGACCCGGGCCGGCCGGTCGGCGAGATAGACGGTGAGGCGGGCTGGCATCCCCGCGGGTGACGCGTCAGGGCGAGGCAGGCGCCAGGCTCAGGCTGAAGCTCAGGGTGCCCGCCGCCGCGCGCAGCCGGCCGGCGACGTTCGGCAGGTCGCCGCTGGCGCGCCAGACGTCCGGAATGCCGGAGCCGCTGTTGCGCTGGACGGTCGCGGCGAAGCCGTTGACCGTCGTCGCGGCATCGACGTTGTCTCCCGCCTGGTAATAAGCGCGGGCAGTCTGCAACTGGTGGGTGAGATCGTCGAGCACCGGCCCGGGGATCGCGCCGGCATAGGTGGAGAGCAGGCCGCCCAGGGCGTCGAACTTCTGGCTGACGACGCCGGCCTGCGGACGTGCGTCGGCGACGATGACGAAGTCCGAGAAGCTGCCCTTGGTGCCGCGGACCCGGTAGCTGCCGGTGCCCATGTTGACGGTGATGTCGTCGAAAGGCCCGCCGTCGGGGGCCGAGAAGAGGCGCAGCGGACAGTTCGCGGTGAGCTCGAGGTTGTGGGTATGGAGGTCGAGAGTATAGATGCCGCCGAACGAGAGCCCGCCGCTCGGCGGCGGCTGCACCCGCAGCAGCACGGGAAAGGCGGCGGGAAGCGTCACCAGGCCCCCGGAAGGTAGCCGCGAGAGGAGGCCGGGATCGTGCGGGTCGACCAGCTGGGCCGAGAGGCCGAGGTTGGACGCCGTGAGGCCGACGGACTGCTCGAAGGTCAGCGCCAGGTCCGCCGAGATCCCCGGCAGATCGACGGTCGCGGTGACCTGGTTGCCCGAGATGGCGAGGTTGGCGATCCCCTGGGCAGAGACGGCGGCGGAGCTGACAAGGACGGAAAGGAAGCCGACCAGGACCCTCGGCATGAGCGTTGCCCCCTCGACTCGAGCCGGCGCGCCCCCACGGGTCGCCGGGACCAGCTGGCCTTTTGCCGACGCACCACGGCCACCGCACAATGCAAGCAAACTTCAGGCCTGAAGGCCTCCGGGGTATCCCCCTGGGCCGCCCCTCCGGCCACGCGGCTCTCCGGCGACCGGTCGTGCCTGCGGCTACGGCTCTGCGAATCCGGCCCTGGACCGGAAAAAAGACCACCAGGAAGATCCGCGTCTTGTAATTATAGGCGCACCAGATCGCGGCAACACCAGGCAGCCGGCGACCCGCCGGCGGTGAGGGCGAGGGGGCGTCCATCACCACCGGCAGGCCGCCGAACTAACTGCCAGGTACCGACTATCGACGGCAGGCGAGAAACGGAGAATCCGGCAGATCCCCCAGCGTGAACGAGGAGAATCCCTCAAGGGTTGCCCCGAAGGCGTACCCAGTCTTTGACGCTGGCTTCGAGCAGGTCGAGGGGCAGCGCGCCGTGGTCCAGCACCTGATCGTGGAAGGCGCGGAGGTCGAAGCCCTTCCCCAGCTCCTTCTCGGCATAGGCCCGCAGCTGCCTGATCTTGAGCTCGCCCACCTTGTAGGCCACCGACCATCCTGGCTGCGCGATGTAGCGATCCACCTCGAGCGTGACGATGTGCTCGCCTTTCGCCGCGTTCTCCGTGCAGTAGTCGATCGCCTGCTGCCGCGTCCAGCCCAGCGAGTGGATGCCGGTGTCCACCACCAGGCGGATGGCGCGCCACATCTGATTGTCGAGCTGCCCGAACTTCGAGTACGGGTCCTGGTACAGCCCGATCTCCGCGCCCAGGCTCTCGGCGTAGAAAGCCCAGCCCTCGGCGAACGCGGCATAGTTGTCGAAGCGCCGCCACTGCGGCACCCCTTCGAGCTCTTGCGCCAGCGAGATCTGCAGGTGGTGGCCCGGCACCGCCTCGTGCAGGGTCAGCGCCTCCATCCCCCACTTCGGATGCGACTTGAGGTCGTAGGTGTTGATGTAGTAAGTACCCGCCACGCCGTTGGCGAACGAGCCCGAGCTGTAGTAGGCCACGGTCTGGGACTGCCCGGCGTTGGTGGGCATGGGCAGCACGCCGTAGGGCAGCCGCGGCAGCTTGCCGAAGAGCTTGACCAGCTGCGGATCGATGCGCTTGCAGATGTCGCGATAGGCGGCCAGCAGCTCCTCCGCACGGGTGAAGAAGAAGCGCGGATCGCTGCGCAGGAAGTGCTGGAAGTCGGTGAAGCTTCCCTTCCAGCCGGCACCGGCGATGACGCCGTCCATCTCCTTGCGGATGCGCTTGACCTCCGCGAGGCCGAGCTCGTGGAGCTCCCGCGGCGTCAGGTCGGTGGTGGTGGCCTGGCGGACCCGGAAGGCATACCAGGCGGCTCCATCCGGCAGGGCGCTCATCGCGATCGACTCCCGCGCCCGCGGCACGTAGGTCTTCTCCAGGAAGTCCCGCAGCCGCCGGAAGGCCGGCGCCACCTGGCCGGAGAAGGCTGCCGCGGCCTGCCGGCGCAAGCGCTCCTGGTCGGCGGCGGGAACGGTGGCCGGGAAGCTCTTGAAGGCGGCGAGCATTGGGCTCGCGAGCGGATCGTCCACGAGCAGCGCGGCGGCCTGCCCCGGCACATCGCGCAGGGCGATGCGCGGCGCCGTCACGCCGGCGGCGAGCCCTCTCTCGAGCAGCGCGATGGTCTGCTCGACCAGCAGCGGCACGCCGCGCAGGCGGGCGACGATGTTCTCGTACTGGGCGACGTCGGTGGCCGGCATCAGGGCCAGCAGCTCGGGCACGTCCTGCTGAACGCCGCCGAGCTGGTCGACCGCCAGCAGCTCCTCGGGGAACCTGCTGGCCTCGACTTGCATTCGCGCCCGGCGCCGGAAGAGATCGTAATCGGTCCGTGCCGCCTCGCCGAGCGCCGCCCGATCCATCGACTCGACGGCGGCCAGCACCTTCGGCAGGAGCGCGCGGCGCCGCTCGATCGCCGCCGCCGAGAGGTCCGACCAGCGGTCGTCGTAGCCCGGAGTACCGGTGATGGTGGCGAGCTCCGGGCTGTCGCGCAGGGTGTCGCGCCAGACCGCCTCGAAGAGCGTCTGCAGCCGCTCGCCGTCGCTCACCCGTCCCTTGGCGGCGATCAGCTGGTCGAGGCTCTGCCGGAGATCCCGGAGACCCCGGAGATCCATGAGATCGATCGCCGGCGCCCTGGCGCCGGCAGGCTCGCCGCCCGCGGCAGTGGGAGCGGCAGCGGCAGCGGTGCCGGGCGCCGCGAAGACCGGGGCAGGTCCGGCGCCGGCGCCGAGGGCGGCGAGCGCCACGATCGTCAGGGCCGCGGCGCGGCTGGCAGGCTCGGGCATGGCAGGCGCCGCCGGCGTTCAGCGGCTGGACATCATGGCATTGGCGAGGGGCAGCGCGAGGAAGCGCGGCGAGAGGCGGCCGGAGACGGCGACAATCTTGTTGACCGCGCCGATGATCGCCACCCTGCGGCCGGCCTTGAGCGCCCGGTAGCCTTTGCGGGCCACCGTGGCGGAGGTCAAGACCGGGATCAGGCCGCTCTTGAAGAGGCCGGTGCTGCCGGCCTCGGCGACGTGGGAGAAGTTGGTGGCGGTGGCGCCGGGGCAGACGGTCGTGACGGTGACGCCGGTGCCGCGGAGCTCGTAGGCGATGGCTTCGCCGAGACTGAGCACGTAGGCCTTGCTGGCGCAGTAGATGGCCATCTGCGGGCCGGGCTGGAAGCCGGCGGTCGAGGCCACCAGCATCACGCGGCCGCGGCGGCGGGCGACCATGCCGGGCAGCAGCAGTCGGGTCAGCTCGGTGAGGGCCACGACGTTGACTTGCAGCATCTCGGCGTTGCGCGCCGGATCCGATTCGTCGAAGCGGCCGTTGGCTCCCAGGCCGGCATTGTTGATCAGCACGTCGACCGTCAGACCGCGGCCGGCGATCTCGTTCGCCAGCCGGGCGGCGGCGCCGGGTTGCGCCAGATCGGCGGCAAGCACCGTGGACACGGCGCCGTGCACCGCGAGCTCCCGGGCGAGCGCCTGCATCGGCTCGACGCGCCGCGCCGCGAGCACCAGGTCATGGCCGTCTCGGGCCAGCTCGCGGGCGAGGTCGGCGCCGATGCCGCTCGAGGCGCCGGTAACGAGAGCAAGGGGGCGGCGGACAGTGGTCATGGGCGGTCCCTCGTGAGCTGCACGGCGTGCTCCGCGTTGCAGGCCGCGGTCAACGCCGGCCCGGAGGCGATGGCGGCGATGGCTGCGATGGTTGCGATGGCCGCGGCGCCGCCTTCTTCTTCGCCGCCTCGCGCTCGGCGGCCTTCTGCGCCGCCTGCTGACGCGCCTGGTCGATCACCGCCGCGACCGCGGGCGCCGGCACGACGAAGAGGCGCACGCCGCCTCCCCCGGTGAGCATCGACATCACCACCGAGAAGGACGGATCCGTCGAGGCATCCGCTTCCTCGAGGCCGGGATCGACGATGGCCAGGATGCCGAGGACGCCTCCCGCCGGCGAGAAGATCGGCAGGCCAAGGGTCGGCAAGCCGTGATCGATCACCCAGGCCCGGCGCGGCCGGTTGATCTCGCCGCTGATCCGGGTGGTCTCGAAGTACACCGTCGAGTCGTACTCCTTGCCGAGGCGGGAGACGGCGACGACCAGATCCCCGAGCGCCGCGACGGCGGGATGAGAGAAGTCGACAGCCCTGAGCTTCAGGCCCGCGGGCTCCTCGAGCTGCAGGAAGACCACGCCCAGGTTCGAGTCGGTGGCCGCGAGGAAGGCGCGGTGCTCTTTCTCGTCCTGCTCGAAGAGCACCTCGATGTCATTCGGCACGGTCTTCCACTGCAGCATCCTCTCGGAGGCGCCGCGGGCGAACAGCTTCATCAGCCGCTCGGGGGCGAAGGGCACGATCGAGGCCATGATCAGGCCGCCGGCGTCGACCACGACCCCCGGGACCTCGACCCGCGACTCCTGATCGGCGCTCTTGCCCCCCATCTGCATCGACGTCTTGGTCACCACCTTGACGGTCACGAAGGCAGGCGCGGTATCGCGCAGCAGCGCGGCGAAGCGCGTCGCCTCCGCGTCGCCATGCACGGGCAGCGCCGAAGCCGCCCCGATCAGCACGCTCAAAACGCTCAGTGACAGGGCGCGGGGGAGGGGACGCCCCCGCCCTCGGTAGTGGGTCAGTTTCCCTCGGCGTCCCTTTGGGCGAGGGGCCAAAGTCCTCCGCCCCTGTAGTCTCGGCCCCTCGCCCAAAGGGACTCCGAGGGAAATTGACCCACTACCCAGCCCACTCTGCGGTGGGAGTTTCGTCTTAACGGCCATCGGGACGCTGCCACTCCGGCTCGATGAACACGAAGTGCGTCTTGTAGCCGCGGCGGAGGAAGAGCTTCACGAAGCGCGGACGCTGCTCCACCACACCCTGCATCGCCGACTTGAAGGTCGCGATGCCGTCCACCGGCTGGTCGTTGACCGCCAGCACCACGTCGTCGATCTCCAGGCCCGCCAGGCTCGCCATCCCGCCCTCGATCACCTCGCTGACGAGCACGCCCTTGCCCTCGACGAGCTGTTCGCCTTCCATGCGGTCCGCCGCCACGATCTCGCGCACCGCGAACTCGAGCTCCGGCTGCTGAGCCTTGCCCGCCAGGTCGGCCCCCTTCGGCTCGGGCTCCGCGAGCACCGGCACCGTGAGCTGCCGGCCGTCGCGCAGCAGGGTCAGGCTGACCTCCTGGTTGACCGGCAGCTCTTCCATCAGGCGCTTCAGATCCTGCGCGTCCTGGGGGCGGGAGGAGGTGAGGCGCCGGCCGTCGACCGCGGTCAGGACGTCGCCGACCCGCAGTCCGGCGGCCTGGGCGCGGGTGTAGGGGAGCACCTCGGAGATGCGTAGCCCGCGCGTGCCGCCGAGATGCAGGGCCTCCGCCAGGTCGGGCGTGAGCACCTGCGTGCGGACCCCCAGCCAGGCCTTCGGCAGTTCGGTGTTGGAGCTGTCGGGCTTCTCCCGGTTCGCGCTCACCACCGCGACCAGCACCTCGCGCTGCCGCCGCAGCGTGACCTTGAAGCGCCCGGTCCCCGCCTGGCGCATCGCCCGGCGCAGGGCCTCCAGGCTGGCGGTCGGAGCGTCGCCGACCGCGAGGAGCACGTCACCCGCGGCGAGCGGCGGCTTCGCGCTCTCGAACGGATAGCCGGGGCGCACCCCCGTGATCAAGACCCCGGAGGCGTCCGGATAGCGCCGGAAGAGAGCCATGGCGGCGGTGATCTGCTGCACCGTGGCGCCGAGGTCGGGCAGCTCCTCCTCCTCGCCGAGGAACCGCCCCATGCGCTCCGCGATGACCTGGACTGTGCGTGGCTCCCCGCGCCGTTGCAGGTCGAGCCGCACCGCGATCCCGGGCTTGAGGTCGGCGACGGCCTGGTACACCAGCGGCACCTCCTCGAAGAAGCGGGCGTGGACCGGGGCGCCGTCGATGGCCAGCAGGACGTCGCCGGGCAGCAGACCGGCTCGCTGCGCCGGCGACCCCGGCCAGACGTCCGCGACCAGCGCGCCGCGTTCCAGGCCGGTCTTGCCGACCGGCAGCACGCCGAGCCCCAGCCAGCCGCGCTCGACCTCGCCGGTGGCTCGTGCCGCCGCCAGGACGGAGGCGGCGACGTTGGCCGGGATCGCGAAGCCGACGCCGCCTCCCCCGAGCTCGTTGATCCCGACCACCTCGCCCTGCATGTCGACCAGCGGGCCGCCGGAGTTGCCCGGCAGGATCAGGGCATCGTGCTGGATCCAGCGCGTGAGGAGACCCGTCCTCTCGCCGTCCTCGAGGTCCAGGTTGCGGATGTCGTCGGCGGTGGCGCGGGTGAAGACCCGGTGCGGGTTCGAGACGATGCCCAGCGTCATCGACGAGCCGAGCATCATCGGGTTGCCCATCGCGAGCACCTGGTCGCCCGGCTCGAGCGCCGCCGGGTCGCCGAGCCGGGCGAACGGCAGCGGCCCCGGCGGGCTCCGCCGATCGAGGCGCAGCTTGAGGACGCTGAGGTCGGTGAGCGGGTCGTCCGTGACGACGCCGGCCTCGAACTCCTCGCCGCTCGGCAGCCGGCAGACGATGCGCGTCGCATGGGAGGCGACGTGGTAGTTCGTCAGCACGTAGCCGTCAGGGCTGACGATGACGCCGCTGCCGGCGGCGCTCGCCCGCCGCGCGTGCCCGTGCTCGAAGTACCGCTTGACCATCGAGATGTTGACCAGCGCCGGATAGACCCGGCGCCGGGCCTCGGCCACCGAGCCCGGGGAGGCGTCGCCGGCGGGAACGGCGCCCGGCGGCGGCGGCGCGGCAGAGACCACGGGTGCGGGTGCGGGGGTCGCGGCCGTCGCTGGCACCACGGTCATCGCCGGCAGGGCCGCCAGCGCCGGCAGGGCGACGCCGGCGAGGAACACCGCGCGGCGTCCGTAGCGGGACCTCCATCGTCCGTTCATGCGCCTCCAAGCTGCCATCGTTCGCTCGTGCGCCTCCAAGAAGGCTCGGGAGGGACAGGCGTCCACCGTTCGGCGGACGCGGGCAGCACCGCCTCGATAGCCGCCTGGCAGGTCGATCACAACAGCACTCGCTGCAAGATTATACCTGCTGGCGGCCGTTCGGGACCGGCTTCGGCGTGACCTCGCCCCGCGGCGGTGGCTCGCCCTTACGCCGCCGGCCGCGGGAGGCGGCGAGCCGGCGGTCGGCATAGGCAGCGACCTCGACGAGCTGCTCGAGGGGTGCCTCGAAGCGCGGGTCGCCGCCGCTACGCAGGACCATCTCCTTGGCGAAGAGGAGCACGGCCTCGGGCTCGGGGAGCGGCACCTCCGGCAGCGGTTCCGGGGCGGGCGCCGCCATGCCCTGGTTCGCCTCCTTGCCCGCGGCCTCGCCTTCGTCCCGCTCCTCCACCGGCAGCGCGGCGTACCGCGGGCGGTGGCGGAAGAAGTCCCGGAACAGCCGCTGCAGGTCGCGCACCATCTCCCGGTCGAGCTCCTGGGCGCGCCGGCGCTCGAAGCTCTCGAGCAGGGCGCTGATGGTCCGCTCGGCGTCCCGGAGGGCCTGGGCGAAGAGGCCTGCCGCGTCGTCGGGGATGATGCCGCGACGGCTCCCGGGAGCGACGCGCAAGGCCGGGAAGTCGACGAGGCCGCAGAGGCGCGGGTCGGTCCAGGGGTCGTGATCGAGATCGAGCGCCGCCAGCTCGTGAAAGGTCTCGGCGACCAGGGTGCCGGCCGAGTAGACCGCCACGCCTTCCGGCGCCGCGGGCTCCTCCCCGTCGCCGTGCAGGTAGAGCTCGAGCTGGACCGGGGGGTGCCCCGGCACCTCGAGCGGCCCCAGGCCGTCCAATCGTTCGCCGAGGAATCGGCGCGGCCGGACATGCACGACCTTCTGCGCGGCGCCGCGCGCGATATGGTCTTCGACCACCAGCCGTACCTCGCGGCCGAGGAGCTGGCCGCGCAGCTCCGACCCCAGGTAGTCGGCGGCCCGGCGGGCGAGGAGCGCCGGTAATGCCTGGCGGTGGAGATCGAGGACGACGATCTCCGTCCAGCGCGCGTCCAGGGGCAGGCCGCCGCTCCCAGATCACCAGGCAGGCCCGCCCCTTCTCGCGCCGCCGCACGACGCGGATCGTGCGCGCGCCGGCGTCGAGGCTGTTCTGCACCAGCTCCGCCAGCGCTTTGCGCGGATCGGGCTGCGAGAGCGCCAGCCAGCGGATCAGCTCGAACGGGTCATGGACGCGCAGCCGCCCGGTTTCCACGTCCTTGCGCCGACGGGGACGGCGGCGGGGAGCTGCACCAGGGATGGTGGCGTCGGCCATCGGAGGCCAAGTGTAGCAACGTGGCTCCGATCCGCTCCCCTCCCCGACGGCGGCTGCCGACCGGTCGGCATGGTGCCCTCGCCCGCCCGACTGGTGCGGGCACGATCGGAGTATCGGGCGATACTACGCCGTTCGCCGGCGCATCGCGGCCCAACCAGACAGGATCAAGAGGCCGGTCAGTACGAGGATCCCCCACTGCGAGAGCGTGGGGATCGCAGCGGAGAAAGACGGGAAAATCGGACCGCCGGAACTGAAGGGGCCACCGCTGCATACCGCGACGTGGCTGTCGTCCAGCGTCACGGCGCCATTGCGCGCCAGGACCCTTCCCGACACGCTGGCGCCGGTATTGAGGGTGATGCTGGTGAGCGCGACGATGCTGCCCAGGAGCGCGGTGCCGGTCCCCAGGGTCGCGGAGCTGCCGACCTGCCAGAACACGCCACAGCTCGACCCGCCGTTGATCAAGAGCACGGACGAGGCGCTCGCGGTGGTGAGCGTGCTGCCGATCTTGAAGATGAACAGGGCGTTGGGGTTGCCTTGCGCGTCGAGAGTGAGCGTGCCCGTCAACTGGGCCGAGGTCGAGAAGCAATAGACGCCTGGCGTGAGCGTCTTTCCCCCCAGGTCCTGGCCCGTCAGATCGGTGTTGCAGGCCTCGCTTGCCAGGTTGACGTAAGTATTCGTGAGGTCGCTCTGCGCCTGGGCGGCGACCGCGTCGGCGGCGTGGATCGTCCCTCCGGTCACGATCCCCGGGGGAAAACCGGTGACCGCGCTGCCCGGGCTGACGCCCAGGTTACCGTTGACGATGGTCGGCGTGTTCGTATTGGTCACCGCCGAACCACCCAGCACCGCGAACGAACTCAGCTGGGCCAGAGCCGTGGAATGGCCGTACAGGAGCACGGCGCACCCCAGAACCAAGACGATCAAGCACGTGCGCTTCATACTGGACCTCCTTGCCGCCAGATGTTGACTCCACGGTAAGGGAGAAGCCCCCTCGAAGTCAATCAGGGTATAAGGCCGTGAAGTTTCACGTGGGGTCGGGAGGCACCCATGCCCCCTCCCCGGCCATCCGATCGTGCTCGGTCTTCCCAGGGTAAGGGTACTCAGGGACCTCAGCGATGCGACCAACTACGGCTCGACATCGTTGCCCGGCGCAGGGCGTGATACGCGATGAGCAGGACGACCGCGCCGACGATGGCGACGAGGAAGCTGTAGGGGTTGAGCCCGGTGACGCCGGACTTCCCGAAGTAGCCAAGCACCCAGCCGCCGACGACCGCGCCGATGACGCCCAGGGCGATGTCCAGGAAGAACCCCTCGCCCGTCTTGTTGACGATCTTGCTGGCGATGTAGCCGGAGATCAGACCGAGGACTATCCAAACCAGTAGCGACATGACGACCTCTCTTTCTTGTCCCTCTCGAGTCAATGGCTCCCAGGCTGAAGAGACGCGTCGTGCTCTCGCGACAATACATCGTCCCAGATGCCTCTGGCGCGCCCACATGGCAATCGTCGGCGCTCGACCGGGACAAGAGCAGTTCCTATGCCACTTTGCCCCCGAGGAATCGAACCGCATCGGCGGCATCACCGGCAGTCTGCCGGCGAGCCCGTCACGCGGGCGACATGCTCTCGCCATCGGATTGCCGCCAGCGCAAGATCTGCAAAAAATTGCAAAACTTGACGGCGGCGCGGCCCCGGCGCAGCCCCGGGTCCGCGGGCAAGAAACGCAGGTTCTTGGGTTGTTCTCCGGCGGCTCAGGCTGCCGTTGCCGTCGCCAGGCGGTTCGTCTGGCGCAAGGTCTGTTTCCACTCCCGCAGCGCCTGCTCCAGGGAGTGATGGATCATCCCCAGCCGGGTTTCCGGCGGATCGTCGCCGGCGGCCGCGTCGCGGGACGGCCGGCGCTGCAGGGCGAGCAACTCGTGCAGGGCAGACTGCAGCCTCGCATAGCCATCCTGCAGACGCTGCTCATAGCTCTCGCGGGGGCCGCCGACCACCCCAGCCATCCTCTCCTTGGCGGACTCGAACTGCACGTCGATCCTGGCCTTGAGAATGGCGGCGTCGGAGGCGCGTCGGAGGTCGCGGGCGAAGCCCAGGCGGGAAAGACAATAAATCAACCACTTGGCCGGATCGAAGTGCCACCGCCTGATGCCGTTGCGGTAGTCGAAGGGAAAGCTGTGGTGGTAGTTGTGGTAGCCCTCGCCGAACGCGAGCACGGCCATCACCGCACTGTCACGCGCGCTGTGCTCGCGGCTGTAGGGCTGGCGTCCAATCATGTGGCACAGGCTGTTGATGAAGAAGGTGCCATGGTGGCTGATCACCACCCGCAGGACACCGCCGATCAGCAGGCAGCCCAGCACACGGCCGGTCGCCAGGCCGACGGCGAGCGGGATGCCGAAGGCCACGGCCACCCCCAGCTCCTTGTACCAGCGGTGCTGCCAGCGCACCAGCGGGTCTTCCAGCAGGTCGCGGACCACGGTCTGGGGGATCGGCTCGTTCTCGTAGAAGATCCAGCCGATGTGCGCCCACCAGAATCCCTTCTGGATGTTGTAGGGATCGCGGTCATGGTCGACGTTGGAGTGATGAACGCGGTGGTCGGCCGCCCAGTTGAGGACCGAGTTCTCGAAGGCCGCGGCACCGAACACCAGGTAGAAGAGGCGCACCGGCCAGGCCGCCTGGTACGTCTTATGAGTGAAGAGGCGGTGGTAGCCGGCGGTCACCGAGATGCCGACGGCCAGCCAGATCGCCACGAAGACGATCACCTCCGGCCAGCGGAGCCCGCGAGCGATGACGTACCAAGGGGTCCCCACCAGCGCGATCAAGAAGGTCCCCGTGAGAAAAGCGATGTTGGGCACGTTGGGGTGGGCTTTCGTCGCGTCGGTCACGTTCGTTCTCCCGAGAGGTTGGGAAGGCCCCTCATCGAGAACGTCAAGAGCAAGAAGGCCGCCAGGACCCGCGGAGGGGCCGGCTCGCGGCGGCACGGTTCTTGAATCGCGCCTCCAGGTTCTTAGAGGGCTTCCCATGACGAAACGAAAGCTGCTTGGTCTCCTGGTGGTGCTGCCGTTCCTCAGCATGGCTTCGCCTCGCGCCGATGGAGCGCAGGCCGTGGTTGCCGCGGAGCTTCCCGACTTCGACCATCAGCTCGAGCACTTCACCGAGCTCGCCATGGAGGGGAAGGTGGCCGCCGCCGAGAGCTTCCTGAGCGAGCCGGCCTTCCTCCGCTCCGTCGACCGGGAGGGGCATACCGTCCTGTTCGCCGCGACGGTCGCCGGCAACCTGCAGATCCTGGAGCGGGTGCTTGCCCTGTCGCCCAACCTCGACCTGTGCGACGTTCACGGCGCGACCGCGCTGTTCTACTCGGCCACCGGCGGCATCGCGGTCCTCGGGCGGCTGATCCAGCGCGGCGCGGACGTCAACTTGCAGGACCAGAGAGGCAGGAGCCCGCTCATCGCCGCGGTGCTGATGAATCGCATCGACTCGGCCGGCCTGCTGCTCGCCGCGGGCGCCGACGTCAATCGCCAGGATCGCCACGGCGCGACGGCGCTTTTCTATGCGGCGGACGCGGGCTTCTTCGAGCTGGCAAAGCTGCTGCTCAAGCGCGGTGCCGATCCCGCGCTCGCCGACGACAGCGGTATCACGCCGACGCAGATCGCCGCGGACAAGTCGTTTTCCAAGGTCGCGCGCCTCCTGCGTTACTGAAATGAGGCGAGCAAGAACGGAGATCCACGGCAGGTGCGGTTTTCTCCTGCTGATTTCCATCGCTTTGGCGTCCGTTGAGCTTGCCGCGGCGGCGCCGGCGGATCAGCGGGCGCCGTTCCCGCCGCCGCCGGCCGACGCTCAGATCCTGCTCGACCGAATCAATTTCTCGCCGGGAATGATCGACGGCAGCTGGGGCAACAACTCGCGCAAGGCCGTCGCCGCCTTCCAGAAGGCCCAGGGCCTTCCGGCCTCGGGGCACGTCGACCGTGCGACCTGGAAGAGCCTCCTGGCGGCGAGCAGCGCGAGCAGCGACCAGGTCGTGGCGCTCTACACCATCAGCCCGGACGACGAGAAGGGGCCCTTCTACCAGATCCCGGGCGATATCGAAGAGCAGGCCAAGCTCCCCGCGCTCGGTTATGCCTCGTTGCTCGAGATGCTCGGCGAGCGGTTCCACTGCTCCGAGAAGCTGCTCCATGAGCTGAACCCGGGCGCGCGCTTCACGGCCGGGGAGGCGATCCGGGTGCCCAACGTGCGCCAGGTCGCCGAGGGCGTGACCCGCTCGCGGGCGACGACCGCTCCGGTGCGGATCGTGGTCTCCAAGTCGAGGCACGAGCTCACCGTGGACGACGGCAGCCATCTCCTGTTCTTCGCGCCGGTCTCGGCGGGCAGCAAGCACGACCCGCTGCCGCTCGGCACCTGGAAGGTGCGCAGCATCGTCCGGGACCCGGTGTTCCATTACGATCCCGACCTGTTCTGGAATGCCGATCCCGGGCGCGCCAAGGCCACGCTCCCGCCCGGCCCCAACAACCCGGTAGGCCGGGTCTGGATCGACCTCTCGAAAGAGCACTACGGGATCCACGGCACGCCGAGCCCATCGAAGATCGGCACCTCGTTCTCGCACGGCTGCGTGCGCCTGACCAACTGGGATGCCCTGACCGTGGCGGGCCTGGTCAGGAAGGGCACTCCGGTCCTCTTCGCGCCCTGACCCGCGGCGCCGCCGTGCCGTGCCTGCGGAGGTTCGTCGAGCTCGGGAGCGAACGCCTTGACGGAGCACGCGGCCACTCCTGATCGTCGCCCCGGCCGTCCACCCGGGCGGCAGCTCGCCGGCCTCTCCCTCGGCGCCCTCGGGATCGTCTACGGCGACATCGGCACCAGCCCGCTCTACTCGATGCACGAGTGCTTCCACGCCTCCCACGGCGTCCCGGTCACCAGCGAGAACATCCTGGGAGTGCTGTCGCTCATCTTCTGGGCGCTGATCGTCATCGTCACCCTCAAGTACCACGTCTACGTACTGCGCGCCGACAACCGCGGCGAGGGCGGCATCCTCGCCCTGATGGCCCTGGTGCGCGGGAAGATCGCGGGCAAGCGGCGGGTCGCGCTCTTCATCGGCCTCGGGCTCTTCGGCGCCGCCCTGCTCTACGGCGACGGCGCGATCACGCCGGCGATCTCGGTGCTCTCCGCGGTGGAAGGTCTCAACGTCGCGACCGGCGTCTTCACCCCCTACGTGGTGCCGATGACCGTCGCCATCCTGATCGGCCTCTTCCTCTTCCAGCGCCGCGGTACCGGCGGTATCGGCAGCGTCTTCGGACCGATCATGGTGGTCTGGTTCGTCACCATCGGGCTGCTCGGGATCGGCGGCATCGCCCGCCACCCCGCCGTGTTCGCGGCGCTCAACCCCGCGATCGCCCTCCACTTCCTGGGCCGCAACGGCTTCCACGGCTTCCTCGCCCTGGGCGGAGTCTTCCTGGTGGCGACCGGCGGCGAAGCGCTGTACGCGGACATGGGACACTTCGGCGAGCTGCCGATCCAGATCGACTGGTTCAGCCTGGTCGGCCCCTCGCTGGTCCTCAACTACTTCGGGCAGGGAGGCCAGCTGCTCGACGATCCCAAGGCCTACGATTCCCCCTTCTACCACTTGGCGCCGGCATGGGCGCTCTATCCGCTGGTGTTGCTGGCGACGGTGGCGACGGTCATCGCCTCCCAGGCGGTGATCTCGGGCGCCTTCTCGCTCACTCTCCAGGCGGTCCGGCTCGGCTACCTGCCGTTGATGAACATCGTTCACACCTCGGCGCGCCGGATCGGGCAGGTCTACATCCCCGGGGTCAACTGGCTGCTGATGGCGGCCACCATCGGCCTGGTGCTGGGCTTCCGCACCTCCGCCCACCTCGCCGCCGCATACGGCATCGCCGTCAGCACGACGATGGTCATCACCACCGTGCTTGCCTACTCCGTGGCCCGGCGCGTCTGGGCCTGGCCCCGGTGGCTGGCGCTGCTGGTGACTGGCGGCTTCCTCACCGCCGACCTCGCCTTCTTCGGCGCCAACATGGTGAAGGTGGCGGACGGCGGCTGGTTCCCGCTGCTGGTCGGAGGCCTCGTCTTCCTCGTGCTGTCGACCTGGAACCGCGGCCGCACCGTGCTCGCCGATCACCTGGCGCGGGAGACGCTGCCGCTCGAGGAGCTCGTCGCCCAGGTGCGGTCCGGCCAGCCGCTGCGGGTGCCCGGCACCGCGGTCTTCCTCTCGCGCAGTCCCCAGGGCACCCCGCGGGCGCTGCTCCACAACCTCGAGCACAACCGGGTGCTGCACGAGCGCGTCGTCTCGCTGATGGTCGAGACCGAGGAGGTCCCGAGGGTAGCGACGGCAGAACGGGTCGAGGTGCAGCCGCTGGGCGCAGGGTTCTTCCGCGTCATCGCCCGCTACGGCTTCATGCAGAGCCCAGTCATGCAGGACGTCATCGACCAGGCGAAGGCCAAGGGGCTCGACCTCGAGCCGGACCAGACCACGTTCTTCGTGGCCCGCGAATCGCTGGTGCCGAGCCGCAACCGGCAGATGTGGATGTGGCGCGAGCGGCTCTTCTCCTACCTGGGACGCAACGCCCTCCACCCCACCGACTTCCTGGGAATCCCGCCCGCCAGAGTCATCGAGCTGGGAATGCAGGTGAAGCTGTAAGGTCACCACCTCTGCCAGCGCCGCAGCAGCGATCGGATCGGCGGCGTCAGACGCGTGCGGCTGTAGGCGTCCGCCGCCTTCTTGATCGCTTCAGCCTGGGTTGGATAGGCGTGGATGACGCGGCCAAGGGTGCGCAGACCGATCCCTGCGACCATCTCGCGATTGCAGCATAATATCATCGAGCGATGAGGGCTCAGAAGGGAGCCGAGGTGCGGAACACTACCGGCGGCGCCGCGCCGTCCGATGCGCTGGTGCTATTCGGCGTGACGGGCGACCTCGCCCACAAGATGATCTTCCCGGCGCTCTACGCGATGGCGAAGCGGGGCGTCCTCGACGTCCCGGTGGTCGGCGTCGCCTCCTCGCCGTGGAGCCTGGAGCAGCTGCGCCAGCGCGCCGCGGACGGGATCCGGAAAGCGGGCCGGATCGACGATGCTGGGACCCTGCGCCATCTGCTCTCCCTGCTCCGGTACGTGGCCGGCGACTACAACGCCCCGGAGACCTTCACGGCGCTCAAGCAGGCGCTGGGCAATGCCCGGCGCCCGGCGCACTACCTCGCCATTCCGCCGTCGCTCTTCGCGACGGTCATCAAGGGCCTCGGCACCGCGGGCCTGGCGGATCACGCGCGCGTCATCGTCGAAAAGCCGTTCGGCCGCGACCTGGCTTCCGCGCGCAAGCTCAATCGCGTCGCGCGCTCGGTGTTCCCGGAGGATGCGATCTTCCGCATCGATCACTTCCTCGGGAAGGAAGCGATCATGAATGTCCTCTATTTTCGTTTCGCCAATTCGTTCCTGGAGCCGATCTGGAACCGCAACTACGTGGCCAGCGTCGAGATCACCCTCTCCGAGGATTTCGGAGTGAACGGGCGCGGCGCGTTTTACGAAACGGCCGGCTGCCTGCGCGACGTGATCCAGAATCACCTCTTCCAGATCGTCGCCCTCCTGGCCATGGAGCCGCCGCCCTACCGGGGCTTTGGAGCCGTGCACGGCGAGAAGGCGGCGGTCTTCCAGGCCATACGGCCGCTGCAGGCCGCCGACGTGGTCCGCGGCCAGTATGCCGGCTACCGCAGGGAGCCGAACGTGGCGCGGAGCTCCGACGTCGAGACGTACTGCGCCGTGCGGCTCTTCATCGACTCCTGGCGCTGGGAAGGGGTGCCTTGGTTCCTGCGCTCCGGCAAGCTGCTGGCCGCGACGGCCGCCGAGGTGTTCGTCCGGCTGAAACCGCCGCCGCAACGGCTCTTCGCCGACTCGGCGCCGGCGGCCGGCGAGGCCAACTACTTGCGCATCCGGCTCTCCCCCAACTCCGCCCTCGCCCTCGCCGCTCGCGTCAAACGCGTCGGCAAGGAGTTCGTCGGCGACCAGCGGGAACTCTACCTCCTCGATCATCAGCCGGGAGAGGAAGCGCCTTACGAGCGGCTCCTAACCGACGCCATGGCCGGCGATGGAGCGCTCTTCACCCGGGAGGACGCCGTCGAGGCGGCATGGGCGGCGGTCGACAGGGTCCTGAAGATCCACCGTCGCGTCCGACCCTACCAGCCGGGAAGCTGGGGACCCAAGGCGGCGGACTCGCTCATCGCGGCGGACGGCGGCTGGCACAACCCCATGCCCGACAAGCAGACTGCGTGACGTCACCGTTGCAGAGCAATGCAAGTCGTGCGCTGCAACGGCTTCCACGGCTCGACCTCTACTTCTAGTCCGGCAGGGGGTCAACGCCTCCTATACCGTCTATAGCCCCAGCCACCACCACCGAACAGAAGTACAACGACGAGTATGATCAGAATTAGCTCCACGGTCTTTCTCCTTTTCCTATGAATGCCTCACAGGGCCTCTGCAGCGGCGATGCCTGCCGGATGCCTGCCCCGGATGTCTGCCGCTACTTCGCCAGCTTCTCTTCGGCGCGGCCGATGTGCTGCTGCGCCCTTCCCGCGTGCTTCTGAACCGTTCCCTTGAGCTCCTGGCCACGGTCGCCCGTCGCCGCGCCGATCACTTCGTTCACCTTGCCCTTGATTTCGTTCGCGATGCCCTTGCCCTGGTTCTTCGCACCGTCGTTGCCGATTCCCATAATTCAGTCTCCTTGCGACCCGACCCGCCGTGATGACGAGCTTCAATTTCTAGAAGAGTGCAAGGTCCGAGCCATGCCGGCCTCCCATATGTGATCAAGGAAGCGGCGGCGTGCGGCCGGTCATCCCTCCGGCGTTCTGGGGGGTTCCACGCTTGGACGGATCATGATCGCGCCCGAGGGATTCGCCGACGCCCCCGCTGGCGGGGGCCCCTGCGCCAGGAGCGGCCCGCGTCCTGGCAGGTCTTGCGGCAGCCAGGCCCCTCCTCCCGACCGGATCGCGTAGGACGAGGGTGATCGCAGCCCAGGTTCCGCGGCCGCGGCTCCGCCTGCCGCCTGTCGCGTCACTCCTTGCTGGTCGGCCAGCGGCTGGCTTGGCCCGCCGGCGGCCATGAGCTCACCGTCCGGCTCGTGCTGCCTGCATACCGTGCTGGGAGCCTTGGCGAACGGGAGGCGCTCGCGCACTCGTCCAGGGCAGCCCAGGCCCGCCAGCAGGCCGTTGGTGGGATCGATGGTGACCTCGACCAACCCCGGCGGCGGCGCGAAGTCGGAGTAGCCTCCGCGCGGCGCCACCGCGACCGTGAAGCGGCTCCACAGCGGCACCGCGGCGCTGGCGCCCGACAGATCGGTGGACCTGGCGTCGTCGTAACCCACCCAGACGATCGTGACTCTCTCCGGCGAGTACCCGGCGAACCAGCTGTCCCGGCGGTCGCTGGTGGTCCCCGTCTTGCCGGCCAGCGCACCGCGAACGCCTTGCCGGCGGGTGCCGCTCCCGGTACCGTGGTCGAGAGCCCCCTGCAGCATCGAAGTCACCATGTACGCGCTCTGCGGACTGAGCACCCGGCGCAGGCCTGGAAGCTGCTCTCCGCTCACCGCCTCGCCGGCGCGGTCGCGGACCGCGGCGAGGGCGTGCGAGGCGAAGCGCAAACCCAGAGTGGCCAGGGTCGAGTAGACCTGACCCACCTCGCGCGGGCTGACCTCGAGGGCGCCGAGGGCCAGCGCGGGAACGCGCTGCGGCTGCTTGCCGAGGCCCATCTCCTGCGCCAGCGCGGCGATCCGGCCGAGGCCCGTGGCGGCGGCCATGCGCACCGCCGGGACGTTGATGCTCTGCTCGAGAGCGGCGCGCGCCGTGATCCAACCGCGATAGCGACGATCGTAGTTCTGCGGGCTCCACACGGTGTCGCCGGAGCGGACCTCGATCGGCGAGTCGTCGAGCAGGGTGGCGGGTGTGGCGCGCCCGGCTTCGAAGGCGGCGGCATAGACGACTGGCTTGAAGGCGCTGCCGAGCTGGCGGTGTGCCTGCGAGACGCGGTCGAACTGGCTGCGCCGGTAGTCCCGGCCGCCGACGTAGGCGAGGATCGCACCGTCCCGCGGGTCGAGCGAGATCAGCGCGGCCTCGAGCGGCTGGCCGTGGTGCCCGCGATGCTGCGCCGCCTCGATCGCCGCGAGCCCCGAGGTCACCGCCGTCTCCGCCGCCAGCTGCTGGCGCAGGTCGAGGGTCGAGAACAGCAGGTAACCGCCGTCGGCGAGGTTGCCGAGACCGAAGCGCACCCGTGCCTCCTGCGCGGCGACCTCGGCAAAGTAAGGGGCGTAGGGGCGCGGCCCGGCCGGCCCCGGGGCGCCGTGCAGCGGCTCGGCCTGCGCCCGGCGCACGCGCCCCCGGCTCACCCAGCCCAGGTCGGCCAGGCGTTGCAGCACCCGGTTGCGCCGCTCGAGCAAGGCTCTGGGGTGGTCGGCGGGGGCGTAGGCGCCAGGCGCGCGGATCATCGCGGCGAGCGCCGCCGCCTCGTCGAGGGTGAGCTCGGCGGGATCTCTGCCGAAGTAGGCCCGGGCGGCCGCGCCGATGCCGATGAGGTTGACGGCGCCGCTCTTGCCCCAGTAGATCGAATTGAGATACGCCTCGAGAATCTGCTGTTTGTCGTAGCGCCGTTCGATGATCATCGCGAGCAGCGCCTCTTTGACCTTGCGCGGCAACGTGCGCCGGCGGGAGCAGTAGAGGTTCTTGACGAGCTGCTGCGTGATCGTGCTCCCGCCCTGGTGGAAGTCGCGAGCACGCAGGTCGACCCACAGGGCGCGGGCAATGCCTCTCAGCGAGACCCCGGAGTGGGTGAAGAAGGTGTCGTCCTCGGCCGCCAGCACGGCCTGGACGACCTGGCGCGGCAACTCGGCGACGCTGACCGGGCGCCGCTCCGCGACGTCGGGCCCGTAGAACGAGGCGAGCAGCGGCGGCTCCAGGGTGGCCCTTGGGACCACCAGGCCGCCGAGGGTGAGGAGGGCGATGCGTCCACCCTGCACTTGCACTGCCAGCCGCCCACCGCCGGCCGGTCCGCTCGCGGTCGGGAAGCGGCGCAACTGGACCGCCAGGGAGTCACCCTCCTGCCGCCAGGTGCCGCGACGCAGCGGCAGCTTGCCGGATTCGAGGTCGTAGGCCACCGCGGAGATGGGCACGTAGCCCTCCCGCGCCAACTCCGCCATCAGCTCGACCGTGCTCGCCGCCTCGCCGGTGGCCAGCTCCACGGGTTCGCCGTAGAGCCTGGAGGTCTGCAGGAAGGGGGCCTCGGGGAAATGCGCGGCAAGCAGCCAGAGACCTCTGCAGGCATGGGCGCAGCCCAGACCGGCAAGGGTGGCCAAGATCAAGCCGCCGAGCGCCAGCCAGCGTACCGATGACAACCGGCTGAGCCGGCGGAGGTGCCCGCACCCACGAGCGAAGGCGTCGGCAGCCCTCCTGCGGAAGCCGGAATTACCGCAATAGCCTCCCGCGAACGCACTGGTGTACTGAGACGGTTGGAAGGTCGCGTGCGGTGGACGTTTGGTGATCATGGCGGGGTGGGAGGCCTCGCCTCCCGGCCGCGAGCGGCAGGGAGGCGGGTTGAAGTAGAGGAAGCCGACCGACCCGTGCTACTAGCCTAGCGAGTGGACCGCGGCTGTTGGCCCTGCGGCTGTGCCTTGCCCGGCGGTGGCGGCTGGCGGGGCTTGGCCTGAGCCGGCGCGTGCGCCGGGTGCTGGGTGGCCACCGCGGCGTGGCGAGGTGGCGGGTTGGATCTGGCCGAGCTCTGCTGCGTTCCACGCTGCGGCGCGTTG
>DATNKH010000850.1:0-3530 GCA_035603475.1 Thermoanaerobaculia bacterium | reverse complement strand
CCTCGGCTTTCAAAAACCTTTCTGTCAGCCCTCATCGCGCCCCGCCGTTCGCCGGCGACTTCGTCACCTCGGTCCACGTCAGGTCGGTGACGTAGATGCCGAGCGGGTTCTCCTCGATCACGTTCGCCGTCCGCGGCCGGCGCACCTTGACGGTCAGGTATCCCTCCCAGACCGACTCGCGCAGGGCGCCGGCGACGGCCGGCTGCTCGCGCTCCGTCCACTGCACCCGCCAGACCGCGCTTCCCGGCACGGGCAGGATCGCGTCCACCTCGATGGCGCGCGTGCAACGCTGGCCGAGCAGCCGCGGGTCGTGCTCGGGCAGCGCGAACCACCCGTCCAGGAACAGCCGCGCCCTGGCGGCCGCGTGGGCGTAGGCCCGGTAGAGCAGCTCCCGCTGCACGACGCCGTCCGACGACACCGCGCGGACGTTGCGGATGAACAGCGACAGCGTCGCCTCGACGATCCGCGGATCCACCGTCGCCGCCTGCCGCGACGGCTCCGCCGGACCGAAGGCCACCGCGCGCCCGAGCCTGTCCACCTCGACCACGTAGGGAGTGATCCGCGTCTCCGACGCCAGGCGCACGTACGCCACCAGCACGATCCCGAACAGCCCCAGCAGGCCGAACGCCATCAGCTGCCAGTTGCGCTTGCCCCTCGCCAGGTCGCCGAAGGCGCCGGCGAAGGCGCCGCGCCCCGCCAGGATCGGATTGGCCGCCTCGCGCCCGGCGGCTTCACGCCTCATCGCCCTCATCGCCGTCATCGCCCTCATGGCCCCGGCCGCCTCGTCCGGCATCAGTCCGCCAGCGCCTCGCGCAGGTGGAGATGGACGCTCTGCGTCAGGAAGTGACTCACCTGCGCCGGGATCCTCCAGACCAGGAGCGCGAACACCAGGCTGCCCGCGAGGACGTCGAAGAGCGGCTTCAGGCTGCCGCCCGGGACCGCCATCTGCTGCTCGAGGTCCTGCGCCCAGGTCGCGGTCAGCGCCAGGCCAGTGCCGACGAGCAGGTACAGCAGGAACAGCTTCACTCCCACCTGCACCGCGTAGACGATGTACTTGTCCGCCAGCGGCGCGCTGCCGCGGAACGCCGCGAAGCCCAGGAAGATCACGCCGCCGGTCACCGCCAGGTAGCTCTCGACGAGCGTCATCACCAGCTGCGCCGCGATCGAGATGAAAGCGATCATGACGAGCAGCGTCACCAGCGGCACGAGCAGGACGGCCGCCGCCGGCACCAGGAACCCGGCATCGTTCGCCGCCGCGAGCAAGCGCGTGCTGAGATCGACCCCCACCTTCATCACGCCACTCGGCGAGAGGTCCTGCGTCCGGCTCGCCGCCTGGCCGGCCGCCTGGAAGCCCTGGACGATGCGCGGCACCCACAGCGGGAACTCGCTCAGGAAGGCGTAGAACAGCCCGAGCACCAGGACCTTCCGGATGAAGCCGAGCAGCATCTCGTCGACGGTCCGCCGGTTCACCACCCAGATCAGCGCCCCGACCGCGATCTCCAGCCCGGCCAGGATCCCGAACGTCCGCTCGGCCATCGGCACCAGCGTGCCCAGCCAGGAGTTGGCCGCGCCCTGGTACCCCTTGACCAGGTCGTCGAGCACTCCCGCCGCGGCCGGCCGTCCTGCCGCCAGCAGCAGCGCCAGGCCGCACAGCGCCGCCCGGGCCGCGGCCCCGATCGACGTGCCCCAGGTCCACGCCGCCCGGGCCGCGGCCCCGATCCACGCGCGCCGGGTCCACGCCGTCCGGGTCCACGCGGTCAAGGTCCACGCCGTCCGGGCCCACGCCGCCCCGCACCACCCGGTCCGGGATCTCATTGCCGCCCCGACTGCGAGCCCGGCCAACCGCTCGGCATCGCCGTGTAGCCCGGCGCCGGCTCCTGCCGGTTCAGGGCCAGCGTGCGCGCCAGGCCGGCCGCCAAAGTCGCCTCCCCCTGCGCCTCGCGGTTGACCTGGTGGCCGTAGTAGACCGCCTGGATGTTGTTGCCGGCGGCCAGCGACTGCTTGACGACGCCCAGCTCCTGCGCCGTGTACATCAGGATCGTGTTCTGCAGCTCGAGCGCCTCCTGGTGGCCGTGGATGCCGTCCATCTGGCTCTTGATGCGCTCGAGGAAGAGCTGGTCGGCGATGTCGTGGCGGAACTGCTCCCCGGCGGTGTCGAGCGCCGTGCGCATGGTGTCGAGCGTCCGCACCGCCTGCGCCTGCCGCTGCGCCGGCCAGTGCTGCACCTCGACCCAGCCCGGGAACAGCTGCTGGAACTGCGCGTCGACGTTCTTGTACGAGTAGGCCAGCGCCTGCCCCTGGCGCATGATCCAATCGAGATTCGCGAGCAGGTCGTAGACCTCGCGCCAGCTCGGATTCGCGAGCTTCTTCAGCGCCGTGAGCTGGTTGACGATCTGCCGGTATTGATTGGTCAGCATCTGGTAGTGCTGATAGATCTGCAGGGCGAACTGCACGTAATGCACGTAGTGCCAGTACTGGTTGACCAGGATGTGCGCGTAGTCGGTGACCGGGATGATCGCCGCGGCCGGCGCCGGCGCCAGCAGCGCCGGCACCAGCACCAGCAGTGCCGCGAGCAGCAGCGCGCTAAGACCGCGGCCGCGCCCGCGCCCGCGCCTCGTCTGTCCTGTCCTGCGCATGACCCGTCCCTCCCTCTCTCTGGAAGCGCTGATAATCGGGGAGCCACTCCGCGAGCCCCCGCTCCGCGAGCCAGGCGGCCGGCCAGTCCGGCCCCCGCTCCCGCCGCAGCTCGTCGACGCGCGCCATCGTCTCCTGCGGCGTCATCCCCTCCGGCGCCGCCAGGAACGCCAGCGCCACCGGCCCCAGGCCGAGCTCGAACAGGCGGCTGCCGTGCGGGCTCTTCAGGTAGTACTCGCGCTTCGGGCGGCCGCCCGCGAGCAGCTCGAGCTCGGCCTCGTTCAGCCCCAGGTCGCGGTGCGGCTCCGCCGTCCCCGGGCTCGCCGCCATCGCGTTCGGCAGCAGGAACCGCGTCGGGCAGCTCTCGACGATCGCCGCCCGGTAGGGCGACTGGTGGAGGTCCGCCAGCGTCTGGGTGACCACCATCACCGCGGCGTTCTGCTTGCGCAGCGTCAGCAGCCACTGCTTCAACTGCAGCCCGAAAGCCGGATCGAGCAGCGTCCGCCAGGCCTCCTCGATGACGATCAGCGTCGGCCGCCCGTCCAGCCGCCCCTCGACGCGATGGAACAGGTAGCGCAGCACCGGCGCCACCGTCTTCGTCCCCATCTCCCAGAGGTGCGACATCTCGAACACCTGGTAGGAGCTGCGGTCGAGATCGTCGCGGTCGGCGTCGAGCAGCCGCCCGAGGCTGCCGCCGCGGCCGTACGGCGCCAGCGCGTCCTTCAGCTCGAGGCTCTGCAGCTGCACGCAGAAATTCGAGAGCGTCCGGTGCTCGCGTCCCTCGCCGGCCAGCTGCCGCAGCGCCGCCACGATCTCGGTCCGCGCCGCCGGGCCCACCAAGACCCCGCCCTGCAGCGCGAGCAGCAGCTCGAGCTCGGCCTCGTTCAGCCCCAGGT
>DATNKH010000849.1:0-8286 GCA_035603475.1 Thermoanaerobaculia bacterium | reverse complement strand
GAGGGCGGGGTGCGCGGGGTGGAGATCGGCAGCGTGATGTTCGGCACCAACGACCCCGAGACCGGGGAGGCGCGCCCGGCGCCGCTCGAGCTGGTGCGCCTGGCGGTGCCGCGGCGGGTCTACACCGCCTCCCATCTCGAGTACGTGGCGTTGGTCCTTGGCCGCATCCGCGAGCGCAGCCACGAGATCAAGGGCCTGCGGATGACCAACGACCCGCGCGTGCTGCGTCACTTCAGCGCCTCCTTCGAGGAGATCGAGGAGCCGGTCGCGGTCGCCGCGAACTTCTAAAGAGAGGACCCACCTTTCCGGTTCGCCCGCTAGCGCCTTCGGGGCTCAGACGTGTCGCGCACGTTACCAGCGTCTATCGGATCGCCCCCCGCATCCCCCCAACCCCCTTCCCTCCCAGCCGGGGTGCCGCGACAGGCGACAGGCGGAGCCGCGGCCTCCCCTCCGGGGGGGAAGGGGGCGCCACGCCCGCCTTCATCGCTCGGGGTCGGCCTGGCCGTCGACGCTTTCGTGGTAGAAAACGCCGGTGGCCGGCGAGGCGATGGCAGCAGGCCCGGGCGCCGGCGACGCGGCGGGGCGCCAGGGACGATCATGGCCGCGGTGGCGCCGGCGCTGCGGCGTGGCGGCGGCGGCGCTGTCGGCGGCGGTGGTCGGGCTGTGGCTGCTCGACATCCTCCGGCAGGGGGAGGATGGCCACGCCGTGCCGGAGGCGCTGTCGCGCGGGGCGATCGTGGCGGCGCTGGCGGCCGGCGCGGCATGGCTGGAGGCGGCGCTGGCGGCGCGGCTGGCGGGCAGGCGCGGGTGGGCCCTGGGAGCCGCGCTGGTCCTGCCGGCCCTGCTGGCGCTGTCGCTGGCCGTGCGCTTCGCCGGCATCGACTCCGAGGTGAGCGGCAGGTACTACCTCGACGAGGGCACCTACTATCACAACGCCACGATGATCGATCGCGGCGAGGTGCTGCGCCTCAGCTTCGTCTATCCCCACCTCCTCTACTACGCCGACGCCCTGACGCTCTGGGCGGCGGCGCGCTTCCCGGCGACCGTGGCGGCGCTCGGCCGCCGGCTGTACGGCCTGGACGATCCGCTGGCGGTGGCCTGGCTGCTGCTGCGCGGCGTGGTCGCGCTGCTCTCGGCGTTGACCGTGGTGCCGGTCTACGAGCTGGCCAGGCGCGCGAGCGGTGCCGGCGCCGCCGCGCCCTGGGTCGGCCGCGCCGCCGGTGCGCTCGCCGCCGCCCTGCTGATCGCCTCGGACCTCTTCAACGAGGGGTCGCACCTGAACACCTGCGACGTGCCCTCGGCGTTCTTCGCCACGGTCTGCCTGCTCCTGGTGTCGCGGCTGGCGGACCGCGAGCGGGTCGGCGACTACCTCCTGGCCGGAGTGGCGGCGGGGCTGGCAGGCGCCAGCAAGTATCCGGCCGGGCTGGTGGCCCTGGGCATCGCCGCCGTCTGGCTGGGCTGGCGGGTGCGCCGCCGCGACTGGATGGACGGCGGCCTCGGCTGGGCGGCGCTCGGCGGCCTTGGCTGGGCAGCGCTCGGCGCCTTGGGCACCTTCGTCGCGGTGATGCCGAGCGTCGTGGTCTATCCCGGCATGGCGTTCGCCGGCCAGCGCGGCATCTTCTTCGGCGCTCGCCAGTACGGGCGGGGCGGCTGGCTGGGGGTGATGCCGGAGAGCAACGCCGGCTTCTATGCCGGCAAGCTCTTGTGGAGCTTCGGCTGGCCGGCGGTGGTCGCGGGGCTCTCCGGCCTGGCATGGCTCGGCATCCGCGCCCGCACCCGCGGGCGGCTGGCGAGGCTGCTCTGGCTGGCGCCCTTCCCGGTGGTCTTCCTGGCGCTCGTGACGTCGATGAACATGGTGGTCAAGCGCAACCTCTACCCGGTGCTGCCGATCCTCGCCGTCTACCTGGGAGCGGGGATGGCGTCGTGGCTCGAGCTCGCAGCCGGGCGCGCGGGCGGAGAGGCTCCGGCGTCGTCGCCCTCGTCGTCGCCGCCGCCGTCGTCGCCGCCGTCGCCGTGGTGGCCCGGCTCTCGGAACGCCTGGCGCTGGGCGGCGCCGGTGCTCGCGCTCGCCTGCCTGTGGCAGCCGGCCGGCCTGACGGCGCGCCAGACCGCCGGCTACGTCATGCCCAGCACGCGCGAGGAGGCCGGCGCCTGGATCGGCGCGCACCTGCCGACCGGCGCCGCGATCGTCAAGGAGTCCTACACCCCCGACTTCCCGCCCGGGCGCTTCGCGGTCTCGCACCAGCGTTTCGCCGGCCGCATCCCGATCGACGAGCTGCGAAGCCCGGAGAACGACTACCTGCTGCTGTCGAGCGCCGCCTATTCGCGCTTCCGCGATCCGGGCGGCCTGTTCACGGACAACCAGCGCCAGCTCGCCAGCCGCTATGACGAGATCTTCCGCACCTTCCCGCTGGTCAAGGAGTGGATCCCGGACGAGCTCCAGCTGGGCCCGGTCCTCCGCCTCTACCGCATCGATCCCGAGCCGGCCGCCTGCCTGCCGGCGGCCGAGCTGCGCGCGGCGGACGCTTTCGTCTCCGACGTCGGGCTGCGCCCCGACCATGAGCACCCGGAGTGGCCGCTGCGCTTTCACTCTCCCGGCGACTGGGGCCTCTTCCGGGGGTGCTTTCCCGCCGGCCGCTACCGGGTCGGCCTGCTGGGCAACGTCCGCCTGCCGGCGCGGGTGCGGGTCACCGACGTGGCCGGCGTGCAGCTCGCGCTGCTGACGCTCCAGCCCGTGGCGGTCGGAGAGCCGGGCGCCGCGCCGCGGCCCTCGCAGGCCGTGCAGGCACCGGCGGCCGCCGAGCTCTCCCTGCCGCGCTCCGGCAAGGTCCTGCTCTACGTCTACCTCGCCCCCGGGAGCCGGCTGCGTGCCGTCACCCTCGCCCGCGCGCCGCCGGCCTGAGATCGCGCCCGCGGGGGTGTAACCAGGGGCCTCGATCTGGCGTCTCGAGTAGTGTCCTGGATGGTCCCTGCCTCCCTTTGGACGAGGCACCCAGAGTTCTCCGTCCCTGCCCTCACCCAATCGTCCAGGGGGAGTCAGGGCAATCCAGGACAATGCCCCGTCTTGGGTAGATGGTACGGTGGTAGGATCGGGGTCGCTGCGAGGCGGCTCCGCGTCTCGAGCGCTGGCGCACACGGGTCGCTGCCAGCTCCGACTTGGTCGACGTCGCCGGTTCCTGGAGGCAACAGATGAGTCTCAAGCGGGCTTTGGTCGCGGTGATGCTGGCACTGGCAGGTATGTGGGCGCTGGGCTGCAGCAACAGCAACAGCCCGACCTCGGGGTCCGCGTTCATGCTGGTCCTCAACGCGACCGTCGCCAACACCGCCATGGCGTCCACGATCACCGAGGCAGACCTGATCGTCGACGGCGCCACCGCGACCATCTTCTTGCCGCCGCTACCCGCGTCGTCCGACGCTCTCACCACGTCGGGACAGGCCGGTACAGGGCCGCATACGATGGCGATTGCGATCAGCGGACAGACCACCTCGCCGAACAGCTACACCGTGTCGATGGCCACGGTCCAGGTCTTCGACCTGAACCGGACCCTGCTCAAGACCATCATGCTGCCCACGCAGTCCGCCGTGCTCGCGACCGGCGGCAGCATCAGCTACAGCTTCTCCCTCTGAGCTCTCCGAGGATTTGCCCGGTCCTCGCAGGCCGCGCGGGCGAAAGTGGGATAGGCTCTCGTGGGGGGCGAGCCATGAAGCTCAGGCAGGCTTCAGCAGCGGCACTCGTGGCAGGACTCCTGGCCCTCGGCTGTTCCGGCGGCAGCAACAGCCCCACCTCGTCGTCGGGCTTCCAGATCGTGATCATCGCCGCCCTGGCCAACGCCGCGGTGGTTCCCACCATCATCGAGGCCCGGCTGCTGTTCGACGGCGCGGAAGTGGAAGATCCGGGGACGGAGTCGAACCCGGTCGCGACCATCCTCTTCGCTCCGACCGGATTCGCCACGACCGGTCCGCACACCTTCGCGCTCCAGATCGTCAGCCAGACCACCTCGCCGAACACCTACATCGTGCCGCCGCCGGTCATCCGGGTCTTCGACGTCGCCGGCACGCCGCTCAAGACCATCCAGCTGAACGCCCAGACGGCCAGCCTCGCCACCGGCGGCACGATCACCTACTCGTTCAGTCTCTGACGAGTCGTGGCGGGGGCGGGGACGGGCGGCGGGGTCTATCCCCGCTTCATTGCTCGGTCTCGTTGTCGTCGTGGCTCTGCCACTGGTCCAGGGGGATCCAGGAGGCGTCGTCGTCGACCTTGCAGGTCGCGGGCGGCTTGTTCTTGCACACCTCGAACTGGTAGACCGGATGGATCTCCCAGACCGAGATCCGGTGCGGGCTCGGACGGACGGTGTCATGGCAGGCGCGGTGGCTGCCGTCGAAGAACAGCGGTCCGGTGACGCGGACCTGGCGCTTGATCGACATGCCGGCCAGCCCGGTCCAGCTCTCGGGCCGCAGGTGCGGGCTCATCTCGGCGGTGACGCTCTTGCAGTCATCGTCCTCGCCGGGCGTGTCGACAAGCTCGATGTGAACGTCGTTGAAGAGCTGGCCCCCGGTCTTGCAGTTGACCAGCTCCCCCTTGCCCACGTTGGACACGTGCGCGTCCAGGAGGTAGCCGGTGTACTGGACCAGCGTCCCCTCGCCGAGGTTGCCCGCGACGTTCTTCAGCACGGTCCGGTCCGCCTTGGCCGCCTTGCGCTGCGGCTCGGTGACCGCGGCTTCGAGCTGGGTGAAGGTCGTGTACTGGATCGGGGTGGCCGTCCCCTTGACGCAGAAGTTGTTCTTCGCGTCGCTCTCGGCCTTCTTGCCGGCCTCGGACGACCCGCCGTCGATGCCGCACTTCTGATCGATTCCGAGGTTGGCCGTCGAGATGGCCTTGAAGGGGACGTCGCAGCCGGGAACGAAGGGTTGCGCCGAGGCGAGCCCGGGGCCAAGCAGCGCACACGCGCAAGCGAGGATCATCTTCATCGCGAAGCTCCTTTGAATACCGTAACGCTACCTCAAAGGGCGCCGGGAGGCAAGCGGGGAGCGTGGCCGGTAGTGTCCTGGCTGGATTGCCCCTGGCTCCCTCGCCCAAACGGAGCGAGGGAGCCAAGGGCAATCCAGCAATCAAGGACACTACCGCAGCCGCTGCCAGGTGAGCCGGGTCGGCTTCGCGACGTTGGGGTCGGAGACTGGATCGGGGATGACCACGTCGATCCGGACCAGCCAGACCTCGCGGCGAGGGTAGGCGGCGAGGGCGGCCGCGCGCAGCGGCGGGATGTCGCGGACGAAGACCCGCCGGCCGGTCTCGGGGCGCAGGTCGTTCTCGAGGAAGAAGTCGCTGTAGCACCAGGGATTGCCGGCGACGAACACCAGCGCGTCTTGACCCAGGCCGGCCCGGCCGGCGGCGCGCAGCGGCTCCGGCGACACCGTCACGTACCAGCCCGCATGGTGCACCATCTGCCGCGGCAGCCGGCGGCCCAGGGGAAAGTAGAGCAGCAGGCAGCCCGCGGCGGCGCCCGCGGCCAGGCGCAGCGCGCGCCGCGTCCCGGCGCGCGGATGCGGCGGGCGCTCCGGGTGTTCCACGAGCCGCGGGTGTTCCAGGATCTCCGGGCGGTCCTGGCGCTTGGCGACGCCGAACCGCCGCAGGCCCCTCTCGAACCAGCCGGCCACGGTGCGCAGCGAGCGGGCCGCGAGCAGCGAGAGCGGCCCCAGGCTCTCGAAGACCATTCGCGGGCCCGAGTAGAGGACGTCGCCGTAGAAGTAGAAGGAGTAGGCGAGGACGAGGCAGCCGGCGCTGGCCGCGAGCACCGCGTCGGCGGCGCGTCGGGGCCGCGCCAGGAGCAGCGGCGCGAGGAGCGCCAGGTCTCCCCAGGGAAGGCCCCAGAGCGATCGATTCAGCAGGTCGAGGTACCACGGGAGCCTGTGCAGCAGCGCCTCCGACCAGGGCACCAGCGCGTCGGCCGCCCGGGCGTAGCGCGCCGGCTCGTAGACCGCGTAGCCGGTCACCAGCGGCCCGCCGAAGACCGCCGCGTCGTACGCCGCCATCGCGGCGATGCAGGGCGCGGCCCCGAGGGCCATCCAGCCCAGTGCGGAGAGACGCCGCCGCCGGGCCAGCTCGATCGCGCACCAGGCCACGGCCGGGCCGAGCAACGCGACCGCGGTGAGCGGACGGATGAGCAGGGCGAATCCACCCAGCAGGCCCGCGGCGATCAGCCGGCGGCGGATCTTGCCGCCGGCCGCGCCATCGTCCGTGGCCGCCGCAGGCGGGGAAGGCGCGACGTCTCCTGGCGGCGGGCGGTGCGGACGGTCCTCCACCACCCCGGCGATCATCGCCAGGCACCACGCCGCGGCGCAGAGGGCCGGCACGTGCGCCATCGCGTCGGCCGCCATCAGCAGCGCGAACGGCGAGCAGGCGAGGGCGGCAGCCGCGAGCAGGCCGGTTGCCGGGTCGTAGAGGCGCCGGCCCGCGAGCCACACGCCGGCGACCGCCAGCGCCAGCAGCAGCGGGGTCATCAACCAGGGAGCGTGCAGCCGCCAGCCGATCGCCAGCAGCAGCGGCCAGCCGGGCGGGTACTTCGAGCACCAGCGGGTCGCGGTGAGGATGACGTTCTCGTTCGCGAACAGCGCCGGCACCCGCGGCGGCGGCTCGTAGAGGTGGCCGGCGGCCAGGATGCGCCCCTGGAAGAGGTACGAGATGCTGTCGGTGACGTGGGGCACGAGCCCCAGCACCGACCAGGCGATGAGCAGTGCCAGGACCGCCGCGCCGGCCGCCAGCGCCGCCACCGCCAAGCGCTCGCGCCGGGACGGGGGCGCCATCTAGATGCGGATCGCCTCGAGCTCGTCGATGCGCTGGCGCACCAGGTCGAAGCCTCCCTGCCAGAAGCGGCGGTCGGTCATGTCGATGCCGACCTCGGCGAGGATGGCCTCCGGGCGGGCCGAGCCGCCGTAGCCGAGCAGCTTGAGATAGCCCGGCTTGAACGCGGCGCCCTGCTCCTGGTAGCGGCGGTACAGCGCCAGCACCAGCAGCTGGCCGAAGCTGTAGGCGTAGCAGTAGAAGGGCGTCTGGTAGATGTGCGGGATGCTCAGCCACTCGTAGCGGAACTCCGGCGCGACCAGGACGCTGTCGCCGTACTGCTCGGCCAGGTTGGCGAGGTAGATCTCGTTGAGGTCCTCGAGCGAGCGCCCGGCGAGGATGGCCTGGTGCGCCTCGAGCTCGTACAGCACGAAGTAGCTCTGCCGCAGCACCGTGGCGTAGACGTCGTCGACCGCCGAGGCCAGCAGGTCGCGGCGCGCCAGCGGGTCGGGCTCCTCGCGCAGCAGGCGGTCGGTGATCAGCATCTCGGCGAACACCGAGGCGGTCTCGGCGAGCGGCAGCGAGGCGTGCTGGGTGAGGATCGAGTGGTCCTCCGCCAGCATGCTGTGAACGGCGTGGCCGAGCTCGTGCGCCAGCGTCGTCACGTCGCGCACCCGGCCGGTGTAGTTGACCAGCACCCAGGGGGTGAGACGGGGCAGCACCGTCGCGCAGAAGGGGCCGGTGCGCTTGCCCTTGCGGACCTCGCCGTCCAGGTGGTTCTCGGCCAGGACCCGCTCGGCGAGGCCGGCGAAGCCGGCGTCGAACTCGCCGAAGGTCTCGAGCACCGAGCGCGCCGCCTCCTCGTAGGGGATCTTGCGCTCCGAGCTGGCGAGCGGCGCGTAGAGGTCGTAGCGGCGCAGGCGGTCGAGGCCGAGCCAGCCGGCCTTCAGGCGGAAGTAGCGCTGGAAGACGGGCGCGTTGGCGCGCGCCACCTCCAGCAGCACGTCGACGGCGCGGTCGGGGATGTCGTTGTCGGTGTTGCGCACCGCGATCGCCGACGGGTAGCCGCGCAGGCCCACCGCCTCCTCGTGCCAGTCGCGTACGACGTTGACGTAGATCTGGCCGAGGATGGTCGCCTCCTCGGCGAAGACCCGGTAGAGCTCGTGGTAGGCGGCGGCGCGCAGCGCGGGCTGGGTCGAGTGGGCGTAGCCGGCGAGGGCGTCGCGGGTCAGGCGCTTGGTCTCGCCGTCCACCTCGAGGGTGAACTCCAGCCGGTTGGTCAGCATGGAGTAGAGCGTCATCACCGCGCCGATGCCGTTGTCGTCCTTGATGTTGATGATCTGCTCGGACTTCTCGTCGAGGGTGTAGGGCGACAGGCGGCGGAGCTCGAGCAGGAAGTGGCGATAGTCGGCCAGCCGGACCGGCGAGAGGGTGGGGACGGCGCCGGCGGCGGCGGTCTCCGGCAGGGGCGCGGTGGTCGCAGGGAAGTTGGCGGCAGCGGCGGCGGC
>DATNKH010000848.1:0-3718 GCA_035603475.1 Thermoanaerobaculia bacterium | reverse complement strand
CAAACGGCGCGAGGGAAGCAAGGGCAATCTAGCCAGGACACTACCCGGAGCCGGAACGGGACACTAGAAATGGGAGCGGAGAGAAGGCTGCCGCGGGCGCCGGCCAGCGCGCTGGTGCTCAATGCCGGCTCCAGCACCTTGAAGTGGTCGGTGCTCGAGACGGCGGCCGGCCAGCGGCTGATTGCCGAGGGAACCGTCGAATGGCATGGCTTCGCGCCCGAGCGCCAGGCCGAGCAGGTGCGGGCGGTGCTGCGCGAGAGCGACGCCGCGCGCTCGGCCGCCGCCGTCGGCCACCGCGTGGTGCACGGCGGCGCCGCCTTCCACGGTCCCGTGCTCGTCACTCCCGCCGTGAGACGGGAGCTGGGGGCGCTGCAGGAGATGGATCCCCTGCACACCCCGGCGGCCCTCGCCGGCATCGACGCCGTCACCGCGGTGGCGCCGGAGCTGCCGCAGGTGGCCGCCTTCGACACCTCCTTCCACGCCACCCTGCCCGAGGCGGCCGCTCTCTACCCGCTGCCCTGGGACTGGATCGAGCGCCACGGGCTGCGCCGTTACGGCTTCCACGGCCTCTCGGTCTCCTACGCCAGCCGCCGGGTCGCCGAGCTGCTCGGCGACGTCCCCGGCCGCCTGCTCGTCTGCCACCTGGGCAGCGGCTGTTCGCTGACCGCCGTCGCGGACGGCAGGTCGGTGGACACCAGCATGGGCTTCACGCCGCTCGAAGGGGTGATGATGGCGACCCGCTCGGGCTCCGTCGACCCCGGGCTGCTGCTGTACCTTCAGCGCCGCCATCGCCTCGGGCTCGGCGAGCTCGAGGACGGTCTGCAGCATCGCTCCGGCCTCGACGGCATCTCCGGCGCCGGACCCGATCTGCGCCAGGTGCTGGCGTCGGCCGCCGCCGGCTCGCGCCGCGCCGCCCTCGCCTACGACCTCTTCGTGCACAGCCTGGTGCGCACGGCGGGCGCGATGATCGCGGTGCTCGGCGGCCTCGACGCCCTGGTGCTGACCGGCGGCATCGGCGAGCACAGCGCCAGGCTGCGCGCCGACCTCCTCGCTCGCCTCGCCCACGCCGGCGTGCGCCTCGACCCCGCCGCGAACCAGGCCGCCGCCGGCGACCGGGAGATCTCCCCCGCCGGCGCCGCGGTGCGGACCTTCACCATCACCGCCCGCGAGGACCTGGCGGTCCTCCGCGACCTGCTGTCGGTGCTGTCGAGCGAGGCCACGCCGGGGCAGTCAGTGCTGGAGATCACTGCCCCACGACCCGGCGATGGCGAGTAGAATCGCGCCATGGATGGCAAGCACGCAGGCAATGACCCTCGACCCCACCCCGGACATCCCGTGAAGCGCCCCGACGTGCTCGACGACACGGACACGGAGGAGGCGGTGGCGACGGCGGACAGCGCCGGCCAGGACCCAGCCGCCGAGCCGGACCCGCGAGACACCGGCCTCTTCGACACGCCGCGGCGGACACCGCCGCGGGGGATCGGCCTCGAGGCCGGCGGCCAGGCCGGCGACACCATGGGGCTCTCGCGAGACGAGATCGCCGGCCCGGAGAGCGTCGAGGAGCTGATCGAAGAGGGGCAGGCCTACGAAGCCGCGGCCATCAGCGGCGTCGAGGACGCGCCCGACGCCGACCAGGGAGAGGTCAAGACACGCCAGGTCCCCGAGGACGACGTCCCGGACGAGTACCTCGACGACGGCCGCCCTGACACCGAGTAGAGAGGCGCCTCCCGCACCGCCGCCTCGCGACCCCCGGGGGGGGCCCCCTGGGAGGCGGGGATCTCTCCCCACCGCCGTTTGGGCGAGGCACTCGAAGTCCTCCGCCGGCTACCTTGCGAACCCTCGCCCAAACGGCGGTGGGAAGAGATCCGCGCCTCCTGCGGCCCTCCGAGGCGATCAGCTGCGCCGCCAGAAGGGGCGCACGACATAGCCCCGGCGCCGGGCGAGCTGCACGAAGGCGACGCCGGCGGCCAGGCAGATGAGCACGGCCACGACGGAGGCTTCCGGCCCGAAGTCCCCGCCGGTCAGGATGTCAGGACCCCGGAACCGGGAAGCCAGCAGCCCGCCGGCCTTGCTGCCGGAGACCTTCGCTCCGAACACGCCGCCCTCGGCGAAGTTCCAGGCGCAGTGCAGGCCGATGCACGTCCAGAGCCGGCGGCTGAACATGTAGACGGCGGCCAGCAGGACGCCGGCCTCGAGCGCGATGGCGAGCGTGCTGACCCACGTCGCGCCGTGATTGAAGGCGTGCAGGAGGCCGAACAGCAGCGCCGAGAGGCCCAGCGCCAGCCAGCTCCCCAGGCTCTCCTCGATGATCCGGAACAGCACGCCCCGGAACACCAGCTCCTCGATGAACGCCGCGACCAGCGCGCTCGTCAGCGGCGCCAGCAGGGCATCGACGCCGAAGACGGCGACGACGCTGTAGACGCCGATCACCCACAGCTCCAGGATCGTGGCGGAGAACAGCGCCGCGCCGACGACGAAGCCCTTGCCGAACGCTTGCGGAGCGCCGCGGAGAGCCAGTTCCACCACCGGGCGTCTCTCGATCAGCCGCACGTACGCGGCGTAGACGAGACAGACCCCGGCGACCAGCACCAGCCCGAGGACCTGGCCCCAGCCGCTCTTCGGCGGCACGTGCAAGGCCCTGCCGGCGCCCTGCACCAGCACGATGACGCCGGCGATGGAGACGATCGCCAGCAGCGCCCGGGTCAGCGGGAACTGCAGCACCTTCCACAGCGTCCCCGGCCGGCGCTCCACGACTGGAATCATGCTCATGGGTTGCCTCACTCCTCGGCTGGTCGCGGGAACGCCTCTCGCTGCGCTACCCGACCCGGTTCAGGCCGCCCGTCCATCTCGCGGCCAAGACGACGCCCACCATCAGGAAGGTGCCGCCCATGAAAGCCACGGCCAGGGCACGCCTGGGAACACCGTCGCGCCACGCCCCCAGGTACGCCCACGACGAGAAGGGCAGGTAGAGGAGCGTGGCGGTGTAGACGCCAGGCGACACTCGGTGCTGCACGATGGTAGGAAGGATGTGGAAGAAGACGGCGTTGACGAGGGTCGCGGCAGGGATGACGAGGCTGATCTCAGGCCGTCTCCACCCGACGCGGGCGAGAAAGAGTGCCGCGACGAAGAGCACGGCATTCATGGTGACGAACCGCGCCGTCGGCATGACGATACCCAGTGTCTCGAGCGCCCATCCCTGCCAGCCGGTGAAGTACTCCTCCATCGGGTGGAGAGCGCACGACGCGGCGACCACCCAGAGCGTCCATTCGCTCGTCGACTTCCGAGGACCGGCCACGCCGGCTCCTGCGCTGCCAGGCAACGCTTCCGGCCTCGGGCTCACGAAGATGAGCCTCCTCCCGGCCGCAAGCCGAGAGCTTCCAGCGCGGCGACGAGCTTCCGTCTGGAATGCGGCACGGGAGACATGCCCTGGCGCGGTCTTGGGCCGCTAGCGCCGCGGTCTGGGGAACTGCAGCGGCGGACGGGCCCGGTCGGGCTCGGGCGATGACCCCGGGCTCGTGCCGGCCGTCGCCGGCGGGGCGGCAGGCGCCGGCGCGGGCTCGTGCACGGAGACGGGCTGCGCCGGCCGCGGGCCCGCATCGGCGGCCAGGCGGTCACGGAGGGCGACGTACTTGGCGTCGAGCTGCTCCCAGACGGCCGCGAGCTGCTCGAGCCGCTGGTCGAGCTCGATCGTCCAGTGCTCGGCCCGGACCGGCTCGAG
>DATNKH010000847.1:0-8254 GCA_035603475.1 Thermoanaerobaculia bacterium | reverse complement strand
TTCGGCTCTACTCCCGGCGCCTGGTCGCCGCGGTCGGCTTCCCCGAGTCCCGCTTCGAGGCCGAGAGCGCGGTCGTGGTGCGGGCGGCGCGCGGCGGCTTCCGCGTCGTCACGGTGCCGGTGCGCCTCGGCTTCGCCGACGGGCGCACCACCAGCCACTATCGTCCGCTGGTGGACAGCCTGCGCATCGCCCGCGCCGTGATCCTCGCCCGCCTGCAGGCACCGCGATGGCGACGGTCCTCGTAACCGGCGGCAGCCGCGGCATCGGCCGCGCCGTGGTCGAGGCGCTGGCCGCGGCACCGGCGGCCGCCGGCGGTGGCGCCGCCGGAGCCGGGGCCGCGGTGGCCTTCACCTGGTGCTCGCGCGAGGCGGCGGCGCGGGAGGTCGAGCAGGCCACCGCCGGCCGCGCCCGCGCCTTCCATCTGGACCTGCGCGACCGCGCCCGGCCGGACGACCTGATCGCCGAGGTGGAAGCGGCGCTGGGACCGCTCGAGGGCCTGGTCAACAATGCCGGCGAGCGCCGCGAGGCGCTGCTGGCGATGATGAGCGACGACGACTGGGAGGCGGTGCTGGACGTCAACCTGGGCGGCCTCTTCCGGTGCTGCCGCGCCGCCCTGCGCGGCATGCTGGTGCGGCGCCGCGGCGCGATCGTCAACCTCGCTTCCCTGTCGGCCCTGCACGGCATCGCCGGGCAGACGGCCTACGCGGCCTCGAAAGCCGGCATCCTCGGCCTCACCCGCGCCCTCGCCCGCGAGGTGGGCAAGCGGCAGGTGCGGGTGAACGCGGTGGTGCCCGGCTTCGTCCCCACCGACCTGACCGCCGGCGTGCCGGCGGCGGCCGCCGCCGCGCTGCGCGCCGGCGAGTGCCTGCCGGGCGGCGTCTCGGTGGGCGCGGTCGCCGATGCGGTGCTCTTCCTGCTGTCGGACCGCGCCGCGGCGATCACCGGCCAGACGCTGGTGGTCGACGCCGGGGCGTCGTCCTGAGGCGCCCGGTGGACACTAGAGCCGCCGCGATGCCGCCCTCGCGCCTGGCCCGCTGGTCGCGGCTGCTGTCGTCGCCGATCGTCCGCAGCCCGCGCCTGGTCCTCGCGGCCTGCGTGGCGCTGTCGCTCGCGGCGCTCGCCCCGGCGATGCGCATCCACGTCGACTCCGACCTGGCGGCGCTGCTGCCCAACGGCGCGCCGGCGGCGGACGATTACCGGGTCTTCCTGCGCACCTTCGGCGGCTTCGAGAAAGTCTTCGTGCTGGTGCGCTCGCCTGGGCGGCGGCTCGACGATCCGGGGCCGCTGGAGGACGCCGCCGCGGCACTTGCCGCCGAGATGGGCCGGAGCCCCGAGGTCGCCGACGCGCGCAGCGGCCGCACCGACGAGGACGAGCGCTTCTTCTACCGCTACCTCGCGCCGCGCCTGCCGCTGCTGCTCGCCGGGGACGCGGAGGGCGGCGCGGGTCCGCTGGCGCAGAGCCTGACGCCGGCGGCAATCCATCGTCGCGTGGCGATGATGCGGCAGACCCTCGCCGGCCCCGCCGGCTCGGCGCTCGGTCCGCTCTTCGCCAGCGATCCGCTGGGTCTCTCCGAGGGTCTGCTCGCCGCCGCGTCGGCGGCCATTCCCATGGACCCCGTCTCCGGCGCCTTCCTGTCGCACGGCGGGGACGTGGCGCTGGTCATGCTGACGCCGGCGCAGGCGGAGATCGATCCGGCGGGCGGCCGGGCGCTGCTCGCCCGGCTCGAGGCCGCGTATGCGCGGGTGCGCGCCGCCTCGCCGGTGCCGCTCGAGTTCCAGGCGGTCGGCGGTCCGATCTATGCCGCCCAGGACGAGGGCATCCTGCGCTCGGACCTGGCGCGCAGCGGCTTCTCGACCGTGGCGGGAGTGGCCGCGGTGCTGCTGGCGGGGTTCGAGGGCCTGCTGCTCCCGGCCGCCATCCTGGTGGCGGTGCTGGCGGGGATCCTGTGGACCGCGGGCGTGACGGGCCTGGCGATGCCGGCGATGACCGTGGTCGGCGTCGGCTTCGCCGCCGCGCTGGTGGGCATGGGCGTCGACTACGGCATCCACGGCGGAGTCCAGTACCGCCAGCTGCGCCTCCCCGCGGAGGACGGCGGCGGCGGCGCGAGCATGGCCGCCGCCCTGGCCGGCGCCTTCCGCGACACCGGCCCCGGCGTGCTGACCGCAGCCCTTTCCACCGCCGCCTGCCTGGCCGCGCTGGCGACCGCGCACTTCCGGCCGCTGCGCGAGATCGGCAAGGTGCTGGCCCTGGGAGTGCTCGCGACGCTGCTCGCCACCGTCACGCTGAGCGCGGCGCTGGTCGCTGGCTTTCCCGGCGCCGCGGCCCGGCCGCCGGCCCGCCCGCGGCTCTGGGCGCGCTGGGGGCAGCCCGGCCTGCGCGCCCTGGCGCGGGTGGCGGTCGGGCGGCCATGGACGGTGGTCGCCGCGGCGCTCGGGCTGTCGGTCTTCGGCGCCTGGGGCCTGTCGCGGGCCGCGCTGTCCACGGACCTGCGCGCCCTGCGTCCCGCCAACGCCCCCTCGGCCGCGGCGGAGAAGTTGCTGGTCGAGAGCTTCTCGCTGGGCATCGATACGCTGTCGGTGGTGGTCCGCGGCCGCGATCTCGACCAGGCGCTCGATCGCGCGGCGGCGGTCGGCGCGCTGCTGCGGCGGCGGCTCGGGTCGGGTGCCGAGATCGCCACACCCTCCGACTGGCTGGTGCTGGGCTCCCGGCGCGAGCGCCGCCTGGCCGAGCTGCGGCGGCTGCCGCTGGCGCGGGCCGCAGACGACCTGGAACGGGAGCTCACCGCCGCCGGCTTCCGCATCGAGGCCTTCGCGCCGGCCTTGGCGGCGCTCCGCGGGCTGGCGCGCGGCGAGGACCCCGGCGCACCGCCGCCCGCCGCCTGGCCGAGCTGGATGAAGGAGCTGGTGCGCACCGGAGCGGGGATCCCCGGCGTGCCGCCGGGCGGCGCGGCGGTCGCGGTGCACGCACGCCTGCCGCAGGGCCGCGGCGGCGCGGCGGCGCTGCCGCCCGCGCTGCCGCGGGAGCTGGCGCAGGTCGCTCCCGGCGCCGCGCTGGCCGCGGCAGCCCGGGTGGGCGCCGAGCTCAAGGACCTGGCGCTGGCCGACCTGCTCCGCTCGAGCGCCGTCGCCCTGGCGCTGGTGGCGGCCGTGGTCCTGGTGTCCTTCCGCGGCCACCTCGGCCGCGCGCTGCTCGCCTTCCTGCCGCTGACCCTCGGCTGCCTGTGGACCTTCGGCACCTGGAGCGCCTGCGGCCGGTCGTACGACCTGCTGGCGGTCTTCACGGTGCCGTTGCTGGTCGGCACCGGCATCAACCTCGGTGCCCACGCCGTGCATTGGCAGCGTCTCTATCCCCATCGCGGGCTGGCCGGGGCCGTCGAGGACATCGGCCTGGCGATGATGATGGCGGCTTTCACCACCGCGCTGGGCTTCGGCAGCCTGGTCACTTCGCGGGTGCCGGGGCTGGCCCACGACGGTGCCCTGGTGGCGGCCGGCATCACCGCGTGCCTGCTCGCGACGCTGCTGGTGTTGCCGGCGCTCGAGGAGCTGCGGGCGCGGCGGGCGCGGGCCACCGCGGGGCGGCCGGGGCGGCCGGGGCGGACGCAGGGGACGCCGCGGACCCGCCGGACGCTGCGGAGGGCCCGATGAGGCCGGCGTCTCAGGCCATGGCCGCTCCCGGTGGCCAGAGCCCGCGGACGCCGCAGGCGCCGCCGGCCGGGCGGGGCGCGCCGGAGAGGCCGCCGCATGCCCCGGAGACCGGCCGGGTGCGCCGGCTGCTCGGGCCGTTCCACGTCACGGGTGTGTTCTGGTTCCGCTTCCACGGCTGGGGAGTGAGGTTCTGGCCCTCGTCCCAGGTATGGATGATCATCACGTTCTTCACCACCTTCTTCTTCCTGACACTGATCAAGATCCGCGGCGCGGTGGGCTACAACCTCGAAGCGGTGCTCGGGCGCAGTGGCTGGCCGCGGCGCCAGCTCCGCATCTACCGGACGATGTGGACCTTCGCCTGGTGCCTGACCGAGCGCTACGAGCGGCTGCGGACCACGCGGCCGTTCCACCTCCGCGCCGACGGCATCGAGCGCTGGGCGGAGCTGTGCGCTTCGGGCAACGGCTTCATCCTGGTCACCGCGCACGTCGGCAACTGGGAGGTGGGTTCGATGGTCCCAGCCGCCGTGGAGGCGCGGCCGGTCCACGTGGTCCGCGAGGCCGAAGCCGATCCGCGGGCGCAGGAATACGTCGCCGAGCTGATCCGCAAGCAGGGCGGCGGCCTGTACATCACGCATTTCGCCGAGGACCCGCGGCTCGGCATGCTGCTGCTCGACGCCCTGCGCCGCGGCGAGATCGTCGCCCTGCAGGGAGACCGTCCGCGCACCGGCGGCCGGGTGGCCGGCGTGAACCTCTTCGGCCGCCCCTTCCCGTTGCCGGTGGGTCCGGCCGCCCTCGCCCGCGCCGCCGGCGTGCCCCTGGTGCCGGTCTTCGTCTTCCGCGAAGGACGCCGCCGCTACCGCGCCGAGATCCGTCCGCCGATCCACGTCCCGCCCGCCGCCGAGAGCCCAGCCGGCATCGACGAAGCCCTGCGCCAATTCGCCGCCGAGCTCGAGCGAGCCATCGCCGCCGAGCCGCACCAGTGGTTCTGCTTCCGCCGGCTGTGGAGGTGAGGCAGGCCGGTCCGTGAATCCTCTCTTGAACCGGTCCGGTCCGGAGCGCTGCGCGGTGTGCGCGGCGCCACGGCATTGACTTACGCCCCATTCGCGCATACGCTCGCCCCAGCACGGGATGCGACCCTTCATTCCTCAGCGGGGGTGCTTTGCGTCAGGGAAAGACCAAGACACGCGGCGGTCAGGTCCACCGCTTCGGCGGCGATTGGACGGATGAGAAGCTCGCCGTGATCGCGCATTACCTTGCGAGCTACACGACGGCTCTCAAAGACAAGCCGTCGAAGGAGCATCCGTTCCGGAAGGGTTATGTGGACGCGTTCGCCGGTACCGGATACCGCTTCGCTCGGCTCGATGATGAAGCCGGGGACTCGCAGGCGCTGCTGTTACCCGACCTCGCGGAGAAGGAGCCGCAAGCCCTGCTCGACGGTTCGGCGCGCATTGCGCTGAAGACCGAGCCTCGCTTCGATCGCTACGTCTTCATCGAGCGTAGCGCCGAGCGATGCGCGCAGCTCGAGGCACTCAAGTTGGAGTTCCCGCACCTTGCAAGCGGCATCTATATCCGCCATGGCGATGCGAACGCCGAGATTCAGGATCTGTGTAGGAGGGATTGGAGCTCGCATCGCGCGGTTCTCTTCCTCGATCCGTACGGCATGCAGGTGGACTGGAAGACCGTCGAGTCGATTGCCGCGACGCAGGCGATCGATCTATGGCTGCTGTTCCCGCTCGGCATTGGAGTGAACCGTCTGCTCACGAGGTCAGGCGAGATCCCGATCGCGTGGCGACGACGCCTCGACGCGCTGCTCGGCACCGAGGACTGGTACGAGGAGTTCTACCGCGTCGAGAGTACCCCAGGCCTGTTTGGTGCCGCGGAGGACCGCGTCGTCAAGGCGACCACGGAGACGATCGGGCGCTACTTCAACGAGCGGCTCAAGTCCGTGTTTGCCGCGGTTGCCGACAAGCCCAAGGTACTGCGCAACAAAGCGCAGTGCCCGCTCTACCTGCTGTGCTTCGCCGTTGGCAACCGCAGAGGTGCGCCTATCGCGCTGCGAATCGCCAATCATCTGCTGACCAAGGGGGTGCTGTGATGGCCCAAGGATCCACGATCGAGTGGACCGAGTCGACATGGAACCCGGTGACCGGCTGCACCAAGATCAGCCCAGGCTGCAAGCACTGTTACGCTGAGCGGATGGCGGAGCGACTCCAGGCCATGGGCCAGAAGAATTATCGGAACGGCTTCCGATTGACGCTTCAGGCACACATGCTCGAGTTGCCGTTGCGCTGGGGTAGACCCCAGACCATCTTCGTCAATTCGATGAGCGACCTGTTCCACGACGACGTGCCGGTCGAGTATATCCAGCGCGTCTTCGACGTGATGCGCCGAGCGTACTGGCATCGCTTCCAGGTGCTCACCAAGCGGTCGGAGCGCCTTGTCGCGCTCGAGCCCAAGCTGGAATGGGCACCCAACATCTGGATGGGTGTCAGCGTGGAAAGCGACAAGTACCGATCGCGTATCGACGAGCTTCGCGCCACCCGCGCGCCACTCAAGTTCCTTTCGCTCGAGCCTCTGATCGGCCCACTGCACGAGCTCGACCTCGACGGCATCCACTGGGTGATTCTGGGCGGCGAATCAGGCCCCCATGCGCGCCCCATGGATCCCACATGGGCAATCGATGTGCGTGACCAGTGCCATCAGTCAAAGGTGCCCTTCTTCTTCAAGCAGTGGGGCGGCATGAACAAGAAGCGGACCGGACGCATGCTGGGAGGCCGGACGTGGGACGAGATGCCGGCAGATCTCGCCGCCTGGCCGCCGTCGAATCAGCTTCTCCGGTAGGAAGGCCGATGCTCAGGTCTCTCCTATCGTGGGAGGCCTGTGCGGTATGGCAATTCTTCCGTAGCCACGAGCGCAAGCTGGATGCGAGCATCGTCTATTCTGCCCCCGGCACATATAACGCGGCGGGATATACTGTCGACGAGTGGGGCGATCTCTTGTTCGCTGACATTCGACTCGACAATGCGAGACAGAGCTGGCGAAACCGCGAGATCGTGGGCTGATCGGCCTTGGGGCCGAGCGGCTGAGCAAGTTCTCTCTCGAGGTACCCTCAGAAGGTGCGGAAATGCAGAAGGCGGTGTAGCCTACCTCTGACGTTCAAAAACCCGGGGTGGGAGGCCCGAGAAAGTGGGAGGAACAGCGCCACGGTCGAGAAAATCACCGATGAGCGCGTGGCGTCAGGTGGAGCGTGGGAATCTCTGGAGAGCTGGGTAAGAGAAAAGGTCCAGAGCTTCATACAAGCTCTCTTGGAGGAGGAAGTTACAGAGCTGCTCGGGCGGGCGAAGTCCGACCGCCGCGAGGCGGTGGATGCAGCTGTGGGCTATCGGAACGGCCACGGGAAGCCGCGGCGGTTGACGCTGAGCAGCGGCACGATCACGGTGCGCCGACCGCGGGTTCGGGACCTCGAAGAGCGTTTCGAGAGCCAGGCGTTGCCGTTCGCGAAGCGGACAGGCGAGGTGGACGGGTTGATCCCCGAGCTGTACATGCGCGGCTTGGCCGAGGGCAACTTCGACCTGGCGTCCACTTGAGACGGCGCTCACCAGAGGGTCTCGCAGAGGCCGGAATCGACGATCGCGGTGTCCCGGGTTACGACCGGAATCCTCTCTTCGCGTGCCGTCGCGATGATCAGCCGGTCGGCCGGATCGGCGGGCGCGGCATCCCCCAGCTGCGTCGAGCTCACGGCCACTTGCGGAGTGATGGGCAAGAGGCGCACCCCTGGCCGTGCCAAGGCCTGCTGCACCCAGAGCAGAGTGTCGCGGTCGAAGGCGATTCGTCGCCGCTGCACCAGCATGGCCACTTCCCAGCAGGAGATCGCGCTGACGCCGATGGCCCTCGCCTCGTCGATCGAGATGCGCGCGCGCGCCGAGAGCTTCGCGGACCCCACCGCCCACCAGATCCAGCTATGGGTATCGAGCAGGATCACCTGTCGGAATCCCAGGTCTCGCCGACGGGCGAGATGAGGTCCCCTTCTTCGAGAATGCTGCCCTCCAGCGAGGCTGGTTCCTTGCCGGCGACTGGCGTGACCCGAGCCACCGGCCGGCCGCGCTTGGTGACGACGAAGCTGCTGCCGGTGCGCGCCACCTCCTCGAGCAGCCGCAGGCAGTGGGTTTTGAACTCACCGGCGGGGATCTGAGGTTCCTGATAATCCATGGTCATCATACTATGGTCACGCATGTCGACAGTCAAGAGCCGCTCTCGAGCTCCGCTGCCGCCGCGCCCTAGCCTTCGGAGAGGAAGGTGCTGATCGTGCCGGAGGCCAGCGGTTCGGCGGCGCCTTCCTCCGCGACTTCGACGTCGTAGATCGCCAGCGCGGCGGCGGCGCCGGCGGGAACGGCGGTGACGTGCAGGGTGCGGCCGGTGGGGAGGCGAGCGGGTAGATGGGCGTCGCGGACGCCGACGAGGTAGCCGATGCGCGGGGGGCCTCCCAGGTGCCGCGCCAGGGACTCGAAGGCGGCTGCGGCCTGCGCCCCGAGCTCGATCGCGAGGAAGCCCGGGGCCTCGCCGCCGGCGGCCAGAGGGTGGCCGGCGGGGATGCAGCCGGCGCAGAGGA
>DATNKH010000846.1:0-4305 GCA_035603475.1 Thermoanaerobaculia bacterium | reverse complement strand
GGGGTGCGGGTCACCGCCGGCGGCGAGACGCGCTGCTACGAGTGGGCGATCGGCGCCGACGGCGCGCGCGGCCTGTCGCGGCGCACCGCGGGCCTGCGGCCGCAGGGAGAGAGCATCGGTCTGGGAGCCACGCTCCGCGGCCTGACGGCGGGACGGCTGGTGCTGAGCTTCCCCTTCCTGGCCGACTCCTACAGCTGGATCTTTCCGCGTCCCGGCGGCGTCTCGGTGGGGATCGCCTACTCGCCCGACGACCTCGGCGATCGGGCGGCGCGTGCGGTGCTCGACGAGATGCTCGACCGCTACCTTCCGGCAGGCTGGCGGGGGTTGCCGGGATCGCGCTACCGCTATCCCATCCCCGTGTACGGTCCGTGGACGGTCCCGGGCGTGCGCCACGCGCTGCGCCAGCGCCTACTGCTGGTGGGGGACGCCGCGGCCCTGGCCGACCCGTTGACCCGCGAGGGGATCCGTTATGGCATGTTGTCGGGGCTCTGGGCCGCCGAGTGCCTGCTGGCCGGGGCGCCGTGGCGCTACCCGGCGCGCCTGGCGGCGGAGCTGGGGGAGGAGATGGAGCGGGCCGACCGCGCGCGCGGGCTGTTCTTCAGCGGTCCGGTGGGCCGCTGGATGCTGCCGGCGGCGCGCCTCCACCGCGGCGTGCGCCGGGTGCTCGCCGACCTGCTGGCCTGCCGGCAGTCCTATCTCACCCTCGAGAGCCGGCTGCTGCGCGAGGCGCTCCGCCCCTGAGGTAGTGGGTCAGTCTCCCTCGGCCGCCCCACTACCAGTTCACGGCCCTGAACGGCAATCGATCGAGGAGGTCCAGATGGCAATCTTCAACCTACCGACGACCCTGCGTCCGCTGGCCGGCGGCGCGGATCAGGTCGAGGCCGCGGGCGCGACGGTCGGCGAAGCGCTGCGCCAGCTCGAGCGGGCGCACCCGCGCCTCGCCGGCTGGGTGCTGGACGAGAGCGGCGGGCTGCGCCAGCACGTCTCGGTCTTCGTCAACGATGCGCAGGCGGCGCCCGACAGCCCGCTCTCGCCGGGGGACCAGGTCCACATCGTGCCGGCGATCTCCGGCGGCGCCTCCGCCTCCGGGTCACCGCCTGCCGAGGTGGACGACATCGAGGTGCTGGCCGGCACGCGCAAGGGGCTCCTGGTGCTGCGCGGCCGCCGCGGCGGCCGGCTCGAGGTCGTGGCGCGCCGCTTCGCTGGGCAACCGGTCGAGTACGCCGTGCGCGACCCCCGCGACGGGCGCTGCTTCGCCTCGGTGACGCACGGCCATTTCGGCCCGCACCTGTTCTCGACCGCCGATCCCGCGGCGCCGGACGCTGCCTGGGAGCAAGCCTCCGGGCCGGCGTTCCCCGCCGACACCGGCGCCACGGTGCAGCGGATCTGGGTGGTCGAACCGGCGAGCGAGGACGGCATCCTGTGGGCGGGCGTGGCCCCGGCCGCCCTCTTCCGCAGCGGCGACGGCGGCCGGTCGTGGGAGCTGGTGCGCGGGCTGTGGGACGTGCCCGGCAGGGCGGAGTGGCAGCCCGGCTTCGGCGGCCTGTGCCTGCACTCGATCTGCCCGTGGCCCGGCGAGCCGGCGAAGCTCGCGGTCGGCATCTCCTCGGCCGGCGTCTGGGTGACCGAGGATGGCGGCGCCAGCTGGCGCCGCGGCACCAGCGGCCTGGTGCCCCGCTACATCCCCGAGGAGGCGCGGGCGACGACCACGGCGTTCTGCATCCACAAGCTGGTCCGCGCCGAGCGCGAGCCGAGGACGCTCTACATGCAGTTCCACGGCGGCGTCTACCGCTCGGACGACACCGGCCTGACCTGGAGCGACATCGGCACCGGGACGGGCCTGCCGGCGGACTTCGGCTTCCCCATGCTCCTCGACCCGCGCGACCCGGCGCGCGCCTTCGTCATCCCCCTGGTCGCCGATGCCGACCGGGTGACGCCGGACGGCCGTCTCCGTGTCTACGAGACCGTCGATCGAGGCGCCAGCTGGCGCCCGCTCACCGCCGGGCTGCCGCAGGAGAACGCCTACCTGACGGTGCTGCGCCAGGCCTTCGGCCACGACGGCGGCGACCCGCTGGGCCTCTACTTCGGGGCCGAATCAGGCGACGTCTTCGCCTCGGCCGACGGCGGCCGCACCTGGGCGACCGCCATTGCGGGCCTGCCGCCCATCCTCTCGGTTCGCGCCCATCGGCTCGGATAGTTTGGTTTTTTTCCCTCAGAGGAGTAGAGAGGAGGGCCCCAGGAGGCGGATCTCCCTCCGACCGACCTTGGGGCGAGGCCCGCGCAGTCCGCCGTCGGCGCCAGTCAGACCCTCGCCCCAAGGGAGGCCGGAGGGAGATCCGCCTCCTCCAGGCCCGGCCAGTAAGGCAAGAACCTGCCGAGCCCGAGCCGTCAGCCCCCGACCTTCGCCGCCACGCTAGCGGCCGCCGGCCCGTAGGAGTAGCCCTTGCGGGCCTTGACGTGGAACTCGGGGTTGGCGGTCTTCACCTCGACGCTCTGGAAGCCCGAGCTTCCCGCCGGGTGCTCGCTGCGGTAGCTCAGCAGGTAGTAGCCGTTGTTCTCGGTCGACACCTGCTCCAAGGCGGTGAGGAAGTTGGTGAAGTTGAACAGGTACCGGCCGCCGGTGTCGGTGGCGAGCTGGTTGAGCGCGTCCGCCATGAGGTGCTGCGTCTGGCCGGCGGGCCAGAGATCGAGCGTGTAGACCGCGACGTCGGCGGTGTTGATCGCCGCGACGGTCGGCGCGTAGTAGCGCGGATCGGGCTCGTACTGGCGGAACGGCCCGGGCGTGATCCAGCCGAAGCCGGTGGAGAAGAGCACCAGGTTCTTGCGCGCCGGGATGGCGCCGGCCGCGTGGGCCAGCACCTGCAGACCGTCGTAGATGGTCTTGGTGCGCTCGCGCAGGTCGTTGCCGCGCGGCAGGCCGGCGAGCAGCGAGGGGCCGTCGGCGGGCGAGGGGATGCGCGACGGCCAGTTGGTCTCGGCCTCCTTGCCCCTCACCGCGTCGTCGATGGCGGCGGTCAGCAGCTGGTGGTCATGGGTGAAGTCCTGGTGCACCTTGAGCTTGACGTCGTAGCTCACGACCGCCACCCAGTCGTTCGGCAGCACCTCGCGGTCGACCCACTCCCTGGCCCGGCGGCCGCCCTCGACCTGCTGCGCGAGCAGCACGGGCGCATCGGCGGAGTTGGCTTTCTGATCGCTCCAGAACAGGATGAAGTAGCGGTCCTCGGGCACCTGGTCGATGCTCATGCCCTTCTTGGCCAGCACGTCCGATCCCGCGAGCAGGCGGCGGTTGCTGTAGAACGTGACCCCGGTGAGATCGACCGGCTTGCCGTTCTCGCGCACGGCGAAATCATTCTTGCCGAGGCCCACGATCACGTGTCCCCGGGAATCGGTGACCAGGGCGTCGAGGAGCACCTCGCGCACCTCGATGAACTCGCCGAAGCGCGGCTGCTGCCCCGGTTTGTCCTGCGCCGCCGCCATCCCGGGGCCACTCGCCACCAGCGTCGCCACCAGCGCGGTGAGGCCCAGGACGGTCCAGCGAAGCGTTGCGAGCATCATGTCCTCCTTTCCGGCACGGAGCCGCGAAAGGGCACAGCTCCAACTGTGGGTGAAGCAAGCCTCGTGCCGGAGCTGTTACTTCGTGCGCTCGAACGTGAAGGTGTCCGCGATGTCCTTGCCGTCCTTCTTCATCGTCCACTCCTGGGAGAAGTGGTCCCGGTCGGCAAAGGTGATCTTGAGCGCATGCATGTGGGCCTCGTCCGGGCTCTTCATGTTGGTGGCGTCCACGAAACCGAAGCTCAGCTGCTTGCCGCCGCCCGCGTCGCTGGTCCGCATCCGCGGCTGGTTGCCCATCGTGCAGTAGTGGGTGAGCATCACCTGGGACCCGTCCGGGTAATACACGGTGACCATCGGCGACTCGCCCATGCCGCTCAAGGTCTCGACCACGGCGGTGCCGTTGCCGTACACCTCGTAGCTGGCCTTCATCGCGAGCTTGCCGTCGGAGGTCTTGGCCTGCCACGTGCCGGTCAGCGCCTTGAGCTGGTCGAAGGCGGCAGGGGTCGCCGCGGGCGCGGGATGGCCGGGCTCAGTGCCTTCCGCCCGTGCCGCCGGCGCGGGATGGATGGGCATCGCGAGCAGGGCGCTCGCGGCGATGAGGGCGGACAGGACGCGGAACGATCGGGTGGGCATCGTCGGTCTCCTTCGCGAAAGGAGTCCCCGGCCGGGCAGGGGGACTCGGATTAATCTGCCGGGGTGGCTGCAGCTGTCGCCGCGGCCGCGGCGCCAAAGCGCGCGTAGAAGCCGCCGGCG
>DATNKH010000845.1:0-9964 GCA_035603475.1 Thermoanaerobaculia bacterium | reverse complement strand
CCTCTTCGAGGCGCGGACGCACACCCTCCACGCGGCGGGTTGGTGCGGCGCGTTCCGCAGCGGCGACGCCGGCACGAGCTGGACGGTAGGCTCCGGCCTGCCGGATCCGCCGTACATCGACGCCATGGTCGTCGCGCCAGGGGCGCCGTCGACGCTCTACGCCGCCGCCTCGCACGGCATCTTCCGTTCGCTCGACGACGGCGCCCACTGGACGGTCGACGCCGGGCTGGGGCAAGTGAGCGCGCTGGCCATCGACCCCGCGAACCCGGGAGGGCTCTTCGCCGCCTCGCTGCGCGGTCTCTACGCGACGAGCGCCGCGGACGCGAGCTGGCGGCTGGCGGGCTCGTCGCCACGCGCCATCAAGGTGATGACCGTCGATCCGGCGCAGCGCGGACACCTCTACGCGAGCTCCTTCGAAGGGCTCTTCGAGAGTCACGACGCCGGGGGCTGCTGGACGCGGGTGCACGGCGGTCTCCCCTCCGGCTTGCCAGGCCCGAACATGATGGCGGAAGCGATCGCCGTCGACCCCTCGCACCGCGGTACCGTCTACCTCGCCGACACCGTCAACGGCCTCTACGCCACGCGCGACGCCGGCGAGAGCTGGGAGAACCTCGTCCCGAAGCGCGTGCCGGGGCCGTTCCTCCGGATCACCCTCGATCCGAGCGCTCCGGGGCGGGTCTACGCGAGCACGGACAAGACCGGGGTCTACGTGAGCGACGACCTCGGCGCGACGTGGCAGCACCGCAGCGAGGGGCTGCCGACCTACACCGACGTCGGCGCCCTGATCGTCGATCCCGGGGAGCCGCGGCTGCTTTACGCCGGGACGTCGGGGCACGGGCTGTTCGCGAGCGCCGACGCCGGTGCGAGCTGGCGGCCCGTCACGGAGGGGTTGCCGAGCGGCGCGACGAACGTCGTCGCGCTGGCCGGCGACCGCCGGAAACCGGCGCCGGTTTACGCTGCAGTGAACACCGACGACGGCGCGCTGGGGGTTTTCCGCAGCGTCGACCGCGGCGCACACTGGCGGCTGGCCAGCGCCGGGCTCCCCACCGCGGCAGAGACTCGCGGCATCACCGCGCACGCGGCGACGAACGCCCGCGGCGGCAGCCACTGGGTTGTCAACGACGTGACTCCGGCGGCGCTATCGGCCCTGGCGATCGCCGCCGACAGCCCGCTGCACCTCTACCTCGGCACTCTGGCGCATGGCGTCTTCGAGAGCCGCGACGGCGGCGAGCACTGGGCGGCGGCAAATGCGGGCCTCGGCGACCTCGAGGTCCTGGCGCTCGCCGCCGACCCGCACGACGCACGCTCGCTCTTCGCCGGCACGCCGAGCGGGATCTTCAGGACCCGCGACGGCGGGCGGAGCTGGACTCGTGGCGACCGCGGGCTCGCAGACGTCTATCCGCGAGTCGTCGCCGCGGGCGCCACGCCGGCCGACTGCCCCCAGGCGCCGAGGGTTCGGTGACATCCAAGCTGCTGGGCACGGCGGAGGCGATCTTGTTGCTGGGGCTTGCTTCACTTGCGCAGGCTGCATGCAAGGGTGGCTCGCCGCGGCAGCAAGGCCTGGTGGCGACCCGGGAGGACTTCCGGGCAACGGACTCGACGCTCTCCCTGCTCGAGCCGCATGGTGCGCGGTGCGTGTGGGCCAAGGTCGACGTCATCGCGAAGACACGGCTGGCAGTCGCGGAGATCGACGGCAACTGCCGCGGAGGGAAGATCGTATACCGAGAACGACCGCATCAGCTACACATGGCAAGGCGGCTACCTGCTCGCTGCACAGGACAATGTCGGCACGCACCCCCGCCTCTTTCGCGACGGCAAGCTGGTCTGGACCTCGGACACCGCCCGGGCGGTGACCTTCTGGCCGCGGATGCGGCACTCGGCCCGCTGAAATCTCCTTCGAGTCTCTGGCCGGGATGGGGGGTTAGGGCTCTCTGCCCATGTTAAGGCGGACTTTCATACAGGTGGCCGCCGGGTCCTTATTAAAGCCCGGAGCCGATTTGGTTTAATATGGGAGACGGAGAGCCTCCTTGATGAAGTCGACCTCAGTTCGTGAAGAAGCGAAGGCCGTGCCGGGCCGGACGGGGCGCCAGGTGATGCAGCCTCCGGGTTACCGGGCCTTCATCCCGGCTGCGCTCCCCTACGACCCTCCCCTCCGCTATTCTCCCGCGCTGCTCGCTCTCTTGTCTGAAGCCGATCAGGAGCTGGCTCGCCTCGACGCTGCCGCCGAGTTCGACCTCGTCGCGAGCTTCGTGGACCTGGGCCTGCTGCGCGAGATCACCGGCGGAGCGCGCCACCGGATCTTCCAGTACGACCCTTACGTGGCGATCTTCGGGGAGCTGAAGCCGTGACAGTGTGCGAAGAGTTGGAATCGACGAGCTCCACGATGCGATCAGGAAACCTGGCACGCAATTCCAGGACGCCTCCCAGCGCCGCCACGAAGTGTCTCAGCGTGCTGAGGTGCAGGTCGGCTCTACGCTCGAGCTTGGAGATCGCGGACTGGCCAACCGACAACTGCGCGGCAAGCTCTTCCTGTGACATGTATCGCGACTCGCGAAGTGTTCGGAGCACGCTTCCCGCTGGAGGGGCAGTCCTCTCGCGTCGTTCAAGGATCGCTTGCAGGCGCTTGAACGTGGATGAAACGTCTGGATAGATCTCGTCGGGTCCCTCGCCGTAACTGTCTGACGCCGACGAGAGTATCCCGAAACCCCTTCCCGGCCTCCACTCGGCGGTGGCGGAGTGACCAGCGAGATCCAGGTCCAACCACCAGCTTCCGTCTGGGACCGAGGGCGGATCGACTCTCGCCGAGAGCCCGGGGAAGCGGCGAGCAAGCTTGGCCATGAGATCTTCGATCGGGTTCATGCCCTGGGAACTCCTTTGCCATCGCGACCAAGCTTGGAAAACTCCAAGGTGCCGTCGATCGTTCTAATTTCAATTGCGCCGTTCATCGCGACGAACGTGTTATGCCGAAAACTCCTGAAACGCTTTACATCAGGCTGCCCCTGGACAGGGCGTACGCTGTCTGGTAACGGCGGGTACAATCTGCCGTCATTCTGCCAATTTGCTGGGTCATAGGGGACCCCGCTGAGCTCATCCTCGACAGCGTTCAGGAGCAGCCTGATGAGCTCGAGTGCCTCGTCGAGGTTGCTTGCCGCAGCGGATGCGTTCAATCGCCTATAGAACTCCTCGAGTCTCTCCTGCTTCGAGACCATTGGCGGATGCCCCTGGGGCGAGGGCCGCGTCCCCAATAGTCCCTCAAGGGAATATTAGTGCTGGCTATGGATGGGGTCAAGTGCGCGTGACGGACCGCCGTAACTGCCTCGCTCGCCCCTCGCCCATGACTTCACCCGGCCGTGCCTGCCAGCAACGCGGCCCTCCCTCCACCTATGAATGACGGAAAACGGGACGGGAGCGGGCAGCCAGGCGTCCCGGCGTCAGGAGATGCGCCGCACGGCCACGATCTGGGTGCGGCCATGGGCGTCGGGGATGGCGAGGAAGAGGGTGGGGTGGCCGTCGCCGCGCAGGTCCACCAGGTCTGCCAGGCGGGAGGCGAGCGGTGGGTTAGGGACAGGTGGGTGGTCGTCGTCGCCGTCGCCGTCGTCGTCCTCCTTCATCTTGCGCTTGGCGGAGCGGGGGGGAGGTGGGGGCACTGGCAGGTGGAACGACCAGACGGGCCGATCGGCGAGGCGGTAGGCCTTGGCGAGGCCGGGGTAGAGGAGAAGGCGGCCCTGGTCGTCGCGGACCAGCAGGTCGGGCACGCCGTCGCCGGTGAAGTCGGCGCCGTAGAACCAGTCGCTGGCCTTGACGTCGACCGAGGAGGTGCGCGGCTGCGCCGCGAAGCGGCCCTGGCCGGTATTGGTGTAGACCTGGAAACGGAGCTTCTTGCCGCTCAAGCCTTCGGGATGAATGATCACCAGGTCCTGGCGGCCGGTGGCGGCGAGATCGGCGAAGTAGGTCCTCATGGGTTGCCAGAGGTGGCAGTCGGTATGGAGGGCAAGGACCGGCTCGCTGCCGCGGCGGCTGCGGTCGCGCGTGACAAGGAAAAGGTGGAGCTCTCGCTTGACGAAGATGCCAAACCGGGGGATTGAAGTGACTGCCAGGACGGGCTGGCCATCCCAGGCGGCATAGAGGCTCTCGACGTCCTGCGCGGCGGCGGGCAGCAGCGACCAGGCCTCGACCGGCGCCTCGCCGGCGGTGGCGGAGAACAGCAGGGTCTTCAGCCGCTGCTCGCCTTGCGGCTCCGGCCCGGCCGCGAGGCGCGGGCTGAACGAGGCGGGCTGCGCTGCTGCGGACGGCGCGGGCGGCGCGGGCGGCGCCGGCTGCGGCGCCGGCAGCAGGTGGACGGCCGGGCTAGTGAGCTCGATCCCCCACGATTTCCTGGTGGCGGTGATGGGCAGCGGGAAGCTGGCGACCGGGCGCAGCTCGCGCAGGGTGGGCGCGGAGGCTTCGCCGGCCAGCAGCTCGAGCCTGCCGGCGCGGGCGGCAGGCACCCAGGGCAGCCTGGGCCGGAGCTCCCCGGCCCTCTCGCCGCGCAGCGAGCGCAGGTCGAGGCCCGGTGCCGCGAGCAGCCGCCGGCACCTGGCGCCGGCGCCGGCGCCGCTCCAGGGCGGCGGGTCGAGCGTGTAGAGGATGCCGGGCTCGCCGAGGACCAGGTGATCGCCGTTGCCGCCGGAGCCGGCGAGCGTGGCCAGGGCGTTGAGCTTCTCCGGGAGGGCGTCCGCCAGCCGCTTCAGGGCGTGGCTGCCCGGCTCGAGAAAGAACAGCGCGCGGGGAAGGCCCGGTGCCGGATCGTCGGCCGAAACGCGGGGCTGGCCGGCCGGCTCCCGGGGGTGTCCGCCGTCCTCCGCCACCAGCACCACCAGGCCGAAGCTGCCGCCCGCATCGCGTGCCGCCGCCGCGGCCAGCAGGCGGCCGGGAAGCCGGAAGACGGAGGTCTCGAACGACCCCGAGCGCGACGTCTCGACCGCCGGCGGAGCCGCCGCCGCTACGACCCCGGGCGACGCGGGCGACGCGGGCGACGCGGGCGATGCTGGCGGCGCGGCCACCGCGAGCGGTGCCAGGGCGGCGGCGACGAGCGTCCAACAGGCCGGCAGCGTGCGCCGCCGCGTCATCGGTGCCCCCCGCTCAGGTAGAGATCGAGCCGCACCGGGGCGCCGAGCCCGGGCTCGGCCGGCGAGCGCGGCGCGATGACCATCAGGTCGGCCCGCCCGTCGCCGTCGAGGTCGCGCACCTGCACGAGGGCGATGTCTCTCGGCTCCTCGCGCAGCTTGAAGGTGAAGTCGGGGCTGGCGGGGAAGGAGCAGTCCGCTCGGCCGAGGTGCACGCTGACCTCCTTGCCGCGGCCCAGCTGGACGAAATCGGCCCGTCCGTCGCCATTGAAGTCTCCGGCGAAGAGGGCAAGCTGGCTCATCTTGAGGTCGTTGAGGTTGAAGCGGAAATGCCCCGCGAGGTCGAGGCCGGTCACGGCGCGGAAGGCGCCGCTGCTCTCCTGGCACCAGACGTGGAAGTCCACGGTGAGGGCCAGGCTCTTGGTGACCAGCACCCGCATCGCCTTCCAGACGCTCAGGTCCAGCGTGACGGTGAGGAGGTCGAGCCGGTGGTCGCCGTTGAGGTCCTGCAAGCCCCCCGCGAGCTCCTCGCCCTCGAACGCGTAGCCCTTGGCGTCGAGCGCCAGGTAAGGCTGGGCGGCAAGCCTGAGCTCGCGGTCGAAGTGATAGAAACGGTAGCGGTTGAGCGGCTCGTTCGCCTGCTTGATCTCGCCGCGGATGCCATTCGCCGGGTCTTCGATGCTCTGGCTGGTTACCAGTTCGGCCACGCCGTCGCCGTCCAGGTCGCCGAAGAAGACCGGCCGCTCGGGAGCGGCCCTGCTGGCTTGCCGGCTGTCCGCTTGCCGCCGACCCTGACGTCTCGGGAGCCGATGCCCTCCTTGAACCTGTCGCCGAGCGCGATCTCGATCGCCGGCAGGAAGCGGCCGCCGCCCGCATTGCGGATCACCCAGACCCGCTCCCAGCCATGCTCGGGATCATGGAACACCAGGTCGGGGCGGCCGTCGCCGTCGACGTCCGCGACCTCGGGCAGGGGGTAGCTGTGGCGCAGCTCTCCCCTCGAGGTGAGCTCCTCGCCGGGCACCGGCAAGCGTGCCACCGGCTTCGCGCTCAGCCCGGCCGGCGTCCCCAGGTAGATGGCCAGGCCGTCGCGGGCCGGCAGCACCAGGTCCGGGATCCCGTCCCCGTCGAGGTCGTGCACCAGCCCGAGCTTCGAGATGAAGCTCCCGGTGCCCGCCAGCACCGGCGGATCGGCAATCAGGGGCTCGAGGCGCAGCTGGTTCCCCGGCCCCAGCCGCAGCGCGCTCACCCCCTCGTCGGTCAGCGCCAGCACCGGCGCTCCGGGAGGCCCGGCCTCCATGCCCAGCACCGACAGCGGCAGCGGCAGCGGCGGCAGCGCCTGGTAGCCCCCGTCCGCGCGTGCCAGGAACACCCTCACCTCGCGCCGGTCGTCGATGGCAGGGATGACGGTCATCGCATCCAGGAGCCCCTTCACCTGGTTCATCTCGCTGCTGTCCTGCACCTCCTTCTGCGTCCACTCGCTGACGTTCACGACCACCACCAGGTCCACCCGGCGATCGCCATCCAGATCCGCGGCAATGACCGTCGCCGGCGCCCCCGGCAGCTCCAGGCTCCAGGGCCTGAAGCTCAACCCCGGCGTCTCGGCGATCGCCCACGCGGGCATCCCAGCGGCCAGTGCGAAGAAGAACAAGAGGGCGGCGAACGACAACAACGGCGAACGGTGCGTCGACATGGTCGAGGCGCGGGAGGAGGAGACGGCCCGGCTCCGGCAAGGACGGTCCGTCGCCGCCGGGCGGCCGCTTGCGCACGGCATCATACCTGGGAGTACGCGCCGGCTGCGGCGTTGTTACCGTGCTCGGCCCGCCTACGCAGGTGACATTATCGCGCAGACGAGCCGCCTCGTTTCACGCGCTCCTCTCCGCCGCCACCCTAGCGCTCCTCGGGACGGGGCGCGGCCGCCCGCGTTTTCTCGGCGGACACGACGCCCGGCCACGATAACGGCCCGGGCGCACTAGAGTGGCCACTGCTTGAACTTACAGCCCTCGGTAGCCCCTAGAGCGTCAATGCGATAGTACGAGCCTGCGGGGACGAGGCCTGAGGCCGCTATCCGATTGCCACCCGTTGCTGAAACGATCAGCTCCAAGTTATCGGGGCTGTCGCCTATTTTCAATTCTATTTGCTTGTCTCGGCTGCCCGTGGCGTTGCAAGTCATCGTAATGAAATATGCTTTCCGCGACGTATTGTGAAGGTCTTTGGCTATCTTGACCTCACTTGGGGAGCCACCTCCAGTTGCTGTGTAGGCGAAGACAAGAGCAGTGATTGCGAGCCCAAGGGCAAGAATGGTAAGGAACACCATGAGTGGATGTCCGGCAGACCCCGATCTATTTCTGCGTGCCGCGGGAAGAGCACCAAGTATGGCTGAAATGATTGTCGCAGATGCACCTACTAATGCTACGTAGATCTCGGTCGGCATTGGACTGGATCTCCTGGAGGTCGTGAAACAGATGAACGGAGGTAGGCTGCGGCCAAAGCTGTCAGAATCTCCCAGAGTGTTGGTCGAACCTACTCGGATCTTCAATGATTCAGCAATCGGTCCTGCCCTTAGCTATTAGAATCAGTTCACCTACTATGTGACCAACGCCACGAACAGCTTTGGAGCGATCCCCGTCGCCGAGACGGACCCTGGGCTCCCGTCGCACCCGTCAGACCCATTGGTCCGATCGGACCCGAAGGTCCCGAAGAACCTGTGGCGCCGGTCAGACCCATTGGACCCATCGGACCCATCGGTCCGGTCGAGCCCGTAGGCCCCGTCGGGCCGGAAGAACCCGTCGGACCGGTTGCCCCAATCTCGGCCAGCAAGGACCATTGGCACGGGCTGCAGATGCTCCCTGTGACCCCCTCGGTCGTAGCCGGATCTCCTGGTATGTGCCCCGTGTTGTTTTTCACCAGGCTGATGTAGCTCGATCCGAGATATTGCACGGCATCGTTCACGCCGTAGGTAGTTCCCGGAACCCACGTCTGCTGCCAACTGAAGCCAGTTGCAACGGCGGAGGTCGTACACGCCATCAACATGGCCACTAGACATCCAATCCTGCGCCTGAGGGAAAAATGCCCGGCGACAATCATGGTGAGCGCTGCCTTTCAAGGGGAAGAGCAAAACGCCCCCGACTGAAGTCGCCACCAGAACTGATGACGAGCGAGCCGCTCATCTTCTCGCTGATTTCCTGTTAAGCTACCACCAATATCAGGAAATGCAAAACAGAAGGAAGCGTTATACGCTAGTGGCTATTCACGATTCGCATGCTGGTGTCCGTTCCCGCTCCACACAGGCTACCTGATAATCGAAGAATCGATATCTGACCATCTTCACGAGGCGGAACGTGCTGGAATGGGGAGCGCCGCGGTGACGTACTTCGAGGGGCCCGGCGGGCATCCGGGGGGCCGGCCCGCCCATTGCCGCGTTTCCTGGCGGCCCGCCGGCGCCGGCACATCCGATGCTGGCGAGCGCCGCCCATCCGACGAGATGGGCTCCACCCGGCGCGGCCGCCGCGACCGCTGGCGAGCTTGCCGGGCGGCCATGCGGCCCAGCGTCGACTCCGGCAACCGGCAGCGGGCCGTGATGCTGTGATCGCCGTAACGTCCGCGGCATCGGGCGATTGGGTAGATCTCGAGGCCAGCCTGGCAAGCAAGATGTCAAAGCGAGTGTTCAATGTCGTACTCGATCAGGCCATACCCCTGACATCTGCCAATGACCTCGTTTATCGCCTCGAGCGCGGGTCCAACCCTGCAGATCTTGCTGCAGCGGCCGACGGGGTCGCCGACAGAATCGCCGGCGACCTCCCTCCGAGTAGTGGGGGAGCAAGGGGTTGATTCATGAAAGGGCCTTGGGCGGGAGGGGTCAGAACCGAGACCGCGGCGCGCGAAGACGGCCCGGATCGCACGCACGGCACTTTCGGACGAGGGATCGTCGTGCTCGATATCTTGGGTCATTCACCGAACTAGCCGCGTCCCGTCGGCTCCCCTGAGATCGGCGAGGCCGAGCTGGCTCCAGGCGAGCACCAGCAGTCGATCCGCGCGCTCTTGGTGAAGCAGTTCGCGCACGTCCCAGACTCTCGCGCCGAGCGGTCGTTGATACCCTTCTCGAAAGAGCGATGGTTCAGAAGTGTCAAAGGCTGCCACAGCTGCGGACTGTCTCTCGCGGCGATCACGCCGAAGTCGCTATGCGAGCGGAAGCTACAGGGATAATAATAGGCCAATGCCGAAGCTGCCAGCGCCAGGATCGAGGCGGCCGCGTTGACTCCAGGCCCGCGGATGCGCACGCTGCCGCTCGCCCTTCGCACCGCGGTGCGCCCGCTGGCGCGCCGCCCGGCGCATGCCGCGGCGGCGGTGCTGACGCTGGCCCTGGGCATCGGGGTCGCGACCGCGGTGTGGAGCGTCCTCGACGCGGCGCTGCTGCGGCCGCTGCCCTACCCCGACAGCGGCCGGCTGGTCAGCGTGCTCGCGGCGCGGCCGCGGCGCGGTCCCGAGGCGGTCGGGATCGCTCCTGCGGACTTCCTCGCCTGGCGCGAGCGCAGCCGGTCGTTCGCGGCGCTCGGCGCCTACGTTCCCTTCGGCAGCCTCGACCTGACCGGCGCGGGAGAGCCGGTGCGGCTCGAGCGGCACCTGGTCTCGGACGGGCTGTTGCAGGCGCTCGGCATCCAGGCGGCGGTCGGGCGTCTGTTCCTTGCCGACGAGTACCGCCCGGGCGGACGGCGCGTGGTGGTGCTCGGCGAACGCCTCTGGCATGAACGGTTCGGGGGCGATCCACGGATGGTCGGGCGGCTGCTGACGCTGGGCGGCGAGCGTTGCGAGGTGGTTGGCGTCCTGCCGCGCGGCTTCCGCCTGCCGGGCGGCGATCCGGA
>DATNKH010000844.1:0-7553 GCA_035603475.1 Thermoanaerobaculia bacterium | reverse complement strand
GAGGAAGAGAGGGGCTGGGTGGCGGACCCACCCTCTGGCCGAGCTTTGGGCGAGGCGCCCGCAGTCCTCCGCCCGTGCGTCTACCACGGGCGCCTCGCCCAAAGGGAGGCCAGAGGGTGGGTCCGCCGCCCAGCCCCGGATCGGAGGGATTCCCCGGAGGCCCCCCTAGCCGCGCGGCGGAGAGGGCGTCGGAGTCGCCGGAGCGCCCGCGGCGCCCGGTGCCGGCTTCGGCGGCTTGCTGGGCCGGTCCCGGTCGAGCGGCGTCAGCGGGCCGGGCGGTGTTGGCTGCGGCGGCCTGAAGCGCCACCACCAGGGCCAATGCGCCGGCGGCAGGCGGCCGAGCTGGCCCGGGCCCTCGAGCTGCAGGCGCGAGATCAGGTCGATGTACTTGCGCTCCGCGTCGGGCGGCAGCATGGCGCGGCTGTCGAGCACGTTGGCCACCACCGCCCGCTCGAGCATCAGGAAAATCTCAGAGCCCTCGCGCAACAGCTCGTCGACGCGCGCGCGATCGGGATGCGGCCGGGTCAGCTCGGCCCGCACCTCGCGGCGGATCTCGGGCAGGCGGGCGCGCGGCCCGGCGGTCTCGGCGAAGAACTGCCGCTGGCGCTGGAGGAAGCGGCGGCGCACCTCCCCCTCGATGCCGAGGCGATCGGCAAGCTGCTGCAGGCGCCCCGGGGCCGTCGGGCGCATCACCCCTTGCTGCTGCTGGACGAGCGCCGGGCTACTGAGCGCCAGGGCGATCAGCAGCCCGAGGTTCATGCCGATCGACAGGACGAGGGCGATGACCAGCCACCAGCGCTTCACCTCCGGGCCTCTCCCCTCGGTGAGGGGAGTGCCGGGGGTGCCGCCGCGGTCTCGCTCGGCGTGTCGACCAGCGCCCAGTAGCTCTCGGTGAGCGCTGGAACGCTGTCCGCCGTCCGCTGCCGCTCGTCGAGCCTGCCGCGAGATCCCAGGCCGGCGCCGAGGAGCACGCCGGCCACCAGCGCCGCGGCGCACGTTGCCCGGACCCAGGTCGGGGCGGCGGCCCAGCTGATGGCGTTGGTGTCCAGAGGGCGGGTCGTGCCGGCGGCCTGCTCGCGCACGCGGGCCATCACCCGGCCGGAGAACCCCAACGGCACCGGCGCGGCGGGCGGTGGCGTCAAGCCTTCCCAGGCGCTCTCGAGGCGGCGCCAGGCGGCCGCCAGCTCGGGCTCGCGCACCAGGCGCTCGCGCAGCGCGCCCGCCTTCTCGGGCGGCAGCTCGCCGTGGAGCAGCCGCTGCAACTGCGCCTTGTCCACATCGTCCACTTCCAAGACACGTTTCATAAGAACCTCTCCCAATCTTGAAACCCGCTTACCGGGCTATTCCTGCGCCGCAGTCTCCTCGATCCGCCGCATGGCCCGGAACAACCGGCTCTCCACCGCGCCTTCGGTGATTCCGAGCACCTCGGCGATCTGGCGGTACGACAGCCCTTCGAAGCGCGCCAGGACCAGCACCGCACGCTGCCCCGCCGGCAGCCGCGCGATGACCTTGCGGGTCTGCCGCCAGCGGCGGCGCGCTTCCAGGGCGGCTTCCGGGTCGGGAGCGCCGTCGGGAGGATCGAAGGGCGCGGCTTCGCGCTCCTCCGTGTCCTCCCACTGGACGAAGCGCACCACCCGCCGGCGCCGCAGCTTGTTGAGGCAGAGGTTGGTGGCGATGCGGTACAGCCAGGTGTACACCTGGCCCCGCGGGCGGAAGTCCGCCGCCTTGCGGTACGCCTTGAGGAAGACCTCTTGCGCGGCATCGCGGGCGTCCTCGGCATCGCCCAGCATGCGCTCGCACAGGCGCAGCAGCCGTTCCTGGTGAGCCTCGACCAGGAGGGCGAAGGCGTCGGCGTCGCCCGCGGCCACCCTCGCCAGCACCTCCCAGCCGGGGTCGACGGCAGCGGCAACGGTCTCGGGCTCGCTCACCGCCTCGTTTCCCGCGGCGGCCATCGCCGTGCCGACGTGGCCCGCCGGCCAGCCGATCACCTCGCGTGCCAAGCGCTCGGCCCTCCGGGCTCGCCGGGCCGGCGTCCGCCGTTGCCCGCGGCCGGTGATGGGGAAGTGGCGGCGATTGCCATGGGAATCGAGTGCCGGGGCCGAGGGAGCCGCGGGGCTCGAATCAATAATCTATCATCCCGCCCGTCGCGCTCTCCGTGACGTGCGCCACAGGCCGCGGGCGGCGGCAGGGGGCGCCGGACGGCCGTTGATGGCAGAATCGGGCGCGTGATCGAGCGCATAGCCCACTTCATCCAGAATCCCGGCGCCGGCTCCTTCGAGGAGCTGGCGTTGGCCGTCTTCGCCTACCAGTACGAGCGCATCGAGCCCTACCGGCGGCTGTGCGACGGCCGCGGCGCCACGCCGGGCAGCGTCGGCGACTGGCGCCAGGTGCCGCCGGTGCCGGCCGCGGCCTTCAAGCGCCTGCGCCTGGCCGCCGCCCCGGACCAGGAGGTCTTCCGCAGCAGCGGCACCAGCGGCGGGGAAGAGGCGCGCAGCGTCCACCACCATCCCTTCCCCGACCTCTACCGGCAGACCATCGACGCCGCCTTCCCGCGCCACTGCCTGCCCGGAGGCGGCGCGGCGCCGGTGCCGATGCTCTCGCTGGTGCCGTCGCGCGACCAGCTGCCCGATTCCAGCCTCGCCTTCATGATCGACCACGTCCTCGCCCGCTTCGGCGCCCCCGCGCCCGAGAGCGTCGTCGCCGTCGGCCGGCGAGGCGTCGAGATGATCCCCGCCCGCTCCTGGGCCGGAGCCCGGCAGCGCTCCGGCCGGCCGGCCCTCGTGCTCACCACCTCCCTCGCCCTCGCCCAGTGGCTCGACGCCCTCGAGCGCCAGGACCTGCGCTTCCGCCTGCCCGCCGGCAGCGCCGTCTTCGAGACCGGCGGCTACAAGGGTCGTGCCGAGGAGGTGTCGCCGCCCCGCGAGCGCCTCCGGCTCGAGGAACGCCTGTGCGTGCCGCCAGGAGCGGTGGTGCGCGAGTACGGCATGACCGAGCTCACCAGCCAGTGCTACACGCGAGCCCTCGCGGGCGGCGACCCGGACCTCTTCTTCGCCCCGCATTGGGTAAGGGTGCGGGTCCTCGATCCTGAAACGCTCGAAGAGGCGCGACCCGGCGACCCTGGGCTCATCGCCATCTTCGACCTCGCCAACCTGGGCTCGGCAGCGCACCTGCTGACCGAGGACCTGGGGGCGGCGGAGGCGGGGGGCGGGGGCGCGAAAGGCGGCGGGGGTGCCGGGCGCCACGAAGGCAATGCGGGTCCGGGCGAGGATGGCACGGGCGGCGGCTTCCGCCTGCTTGGCCGCGCCGCCGGCGCCGAGCTGCGCGGCTGCTCGCTGGTGGCCGAGGAGCTGCAGAGGGCCGATTGAGGTAGGATCCTGGCGGCCCGCGTCTGTAGCTGGCGCGTCCGCTTGGGCGGGATCCATGTCGACGGGGCGAAGGTCAAATTGGAAATATCCGCTTCGTTTAGGCGTACTCGCGCTGCTCGTTGCCTCGTGCAGCCCGGCGACCTCGCCACCTCGAGCGGCCGTGGCTGCGACGGCGCCACCGCCGCCGGGCGCTTCAGCGGCGCGTGAAACGCCACCGCCAGGGTGGAAAGACGCGCCCTCTCGATCGCCGCTCATGGTGGCGGTCGGAGATGCCGAGCTCGAGATCGACCTCACCGGCCTTGAAGAGAAGATGGGTTCTGCGTTCCTCGGCGCAACGAGGAGCGGCGCGAACAACTGTTATATCAAGTCCCTGGCGGAGAATCCGGCCCAGCAGGGTGAGATCACGTTTGTCATCAAGCCGCCGCCGAACGAGGGATATTATCTTGTCACGCTGGAGGCCACAGGCTCGATCAGTCCCGCGCTCGTCGCCTGCGTACGCAGAGTCTTTGGCAGCTTCTATCACTATGCCAATAAACTCGCGTTCGATCGTGTGGACGGGAGACTTCTCTTCGCGCCCAAGTTGATCCCTGCCCCGCCGCTACCAACGGACGCGACACTCCGCTCAATCCTCGACGAAAGGTATGCGCGCCAAACGATCGTCAGGATCGTTAGGCCCACCTTGAAGAGAGTATCTCAGGACTTGGAGGGCAATGAGCTTTTCCGCCGTTACTACTACGACGTGGACCTCGCCTTCATCGCCAACGGCTATGAGGCCACCTGTCATCATTATGAGACCTACAAGGTATTCAGTACCTCACCCTATGAGACGCCGTACGCTGGGCACGCCTGCAAGAACCAGGTCCGGACGATCGGTGATCACACGACCGATAGGGCTGTGATCTATTTCCGGCTCACCCTCTATCCGTCCACGGCGAAGAGTTGGGAGCTCCGCGGCGAAGGGTTGACCGGAACCCAGCCAGGCGCCGAGCCGGTCGGCAACGACGAATGACGGCGTGCCTTCATCAATCGGCAGCATCGGGAGCATATCCAGTCCTCCGGCGCCAGAGATGAGAGCCACCCAAGAGTTGGAAACACAGGCTACGGAGAGACCTCAGCCGCCCGGCCTGTAGCCCGGGCCGTAGAGCGCCTGCCCGGGGCGGGCGGCGGTGATCTTGCCGCCGTCGACGACCAGCTGGCCGTTGACCGCGACATACGGGATGCCTTGGCTGTAGTGGAGGGGGTCGGTGTAGGTGGAGACGTCGCGCACGGTTTCGGGATCGAAGGCCACCAGGTCGGCGGCCATGCCGGCGCGCACGATGCCGCGGTCGGCGAGACCCATGCGCGAGGCCGGCAGCGAGGTCATCTTGCGCACCGCCTCCTCGAGCGGCAGGAGGTGCTCGTCGCGCACGTAGTGGCCGAGGATGCGCGGCGCCGAGGCCCAGGCGCGTGGGTGGGACTTCTCCTGGCCGAAGATGCCGTCCTCGGCCTCCGCGCCGGAGTCCGTGCAGAGCGAGACGAGCGGGTGCCGCAGGGCCGTGCGGACGTCCTGATCGTCCATGATGAAGATGATGTTCGAGGTGTGGGCGCGGTCGGCGGCCACCAGGTCCATGATCACGTCCACCTCGTCCTTGTTCTCCGCCTTGGCGATGTCTGCGACCGTCTTGCCCTCGTACTTCTTCAGGGCGGGATTCACCACCGTGGCGATCAGGATCCCCTTGCCGCCGCCGGCGCACTGGTACTGGTTCTCCCAGCTGCGGTCGTCCCGGTGCAACTCGGCGCGGACGCGCGCCCGCACTGCCGGATCGGCGAGGCGCTCGACCAGCTTGTCGGGGCCGCCGTCGCGCACCCAGAGCGGCAGGTTGGCGTCGAGGCCGTTCTCCCCCGCGGTCCACGGGTACTGGTCGGCCGAGACGTCGAGACCCTCGGCGCGCGCCGCCTCGAGCCGTTGCAGGACGTGCGGCATCTTTCCCCACATGCCCTGGCAGGCGACCTTCAGGTGATAGATCTGGGCGGGCAGCCTTGCCTCGCGGGCGATCTTGAAGATCTCGTCGAGGCTGGCGTCGATCTGGTACTGCTCGGAGCGCTGGTGGGTGATGTAGGTGCCGCCGTAGCGCGCCGCGACCTTGGCCAGGGCGATGATCTCCTCGGTCGAGGCGAAGCGGTCGGGCACGTACTGCAGCGAGGTGGAGAGGCCGAAGGCGCCGTCCTCCATGGCCTGGGCCACGACCCTCTCCATCGTTGCCATCTCGGCGGCGGTCGCCGGCCGCTCGCTCTCGCCGATCACCAGGTTCCGCACCCCGCCCTCGCCGACGAAGGTGCCGAGGTTTATCGCCGGCCGCGCCCGCTCGAAGGCCTGCCAGTACTCGCGCAGGGTCGTCCAGGTGGGCTTGACCCCGTAGTGGGCGTAGACCTCCTTACCCTCGTCGATGATGCGCTGGTTGACCGGCGCGATGGAGCTGCCCTCGCCGGTGATCTCGGTCGTGATGCCCTGGGTGATCTTGCTCGCGGCGCGGTTGTCGACCAGGACGTTGTACTCGGACTGCCCGAGCATGTCGATGAACCCGGGAGTGATCACCAGCCGCGAGGCGTCGATGCGCCGCTGCGCCCGCGCCGTCCCCAGCTGTCCGACCGCCGCGATCCGGCCGCCGGCCACGCAGACGTCGGCGCGGAACCACGGCGCGCCGGTGCCGTCCACCACCCGTCCGCCTGCGAACAGCAGGTCGCAGTCGAGGGCCGCGCCCGGCGAGGCCGGCGCGGCTGCGGCTGCGGCGGGCAAGACCGCTCCGAGGATGGCGAGGGCACAGAAAACGAAGAACGCGCGGTGAACAGCGACGGCCGCAGGAACGAAGCGCGAGGCGAGAGCCAGCCGGCCGGCAGGGGCGTCGATCACGGTCACCTCCAAGAGAGTGAGCCCAATTCTATGCCGGGGCGGGCGGCGGCGGCAGGCCAGGCGTCGAGATCGTCGAGGTCGCGGTGGGAGGCGCTCAGGCGTCCGCGGCTGCCTGAAGGAGGCGGCGATCGAGGCTGATCAGCTCGACCCCGAGCGCGCGGGCAAGCCAGACGTAGGCGGCGTCGTAAGCGCTCAGGCGGGTCGCTGCGGCAAGCAGGATAACTGCGGCGAGATTGACTTCCAGATGCCGCACGCCGAGGCGGGCGAAGCGGGCGTATGCGGCGAGCACCTCCGGCTCGAGCTCCGGATGCCGGCGCAGCTTCTTCCAGCAGGCATTGGCCACTTCATAGCTCAAGAGGGTGGGCGCCACCATCGAATCGCCGGCGACCCACTCATTGACGCGCCACTCCTCCTTCTCTGCGAACAGCACCGCACAGATAGCGGAGGCATCGACGACCTTCATCGAGGCGCGCCCCGCAGGGGGTCTTCGCGGTCCTCACGGATCATCTCCACCGACTCGGAGGGTGTGCGGAACCCCGAGGCCCGATTCAGCTCGATCACCTGCTCGATCGTGAGCCGTTCGTCCGGGATCACGTACTTCTCCAGCATCGCCATGAGCTCTCCCTGCAAGGAGCGATGATTCTTGGCCGCTCGCTCGCGGAGGCGCTGAGCGAGATGGTCGGGAACGCGCTTGATCGACAGGTCTACGGGCATGGTCGGATCCTCCTGGGCGGAACGGATGGTAAGGCTGCGGTTCCGATACAGCTCCATTATAGCACTGTTCTGGCTTTCATGCTCCTGGAGCCGCTCGCCCCTTCGCCGAGAAGCATCGCGGAGTCCTCCAGCGCGGGCCCGCCCGCTCGCTGGCGCGCGGGCACCCTGACCAGCTTGACGGAGGATCGCGGCGGATCTGCGCACCCAACCGGCGGCACTCATGCTGTGGCTCATAATCGCGAGGATGCTCGCCGACTTCGCGCTGCCACCCGGGGTGCTGCCCGCCGCCCGCTCGGTGGGGGTGTCGTCGCCGGAGGTGCCGATGCCGATCTCGCGGGCGGAGTGGACACCGGCCGCCCTGGCGACGCTGGCGGCCGCCCTGCGCCGCGGCGGCGAAGGGCTGCGGGCGCTGCCGGACGCGGCGCTGCTCGACGCGTGGTCCGCGACCGTGGAGGCATTCCTCGACCCTGACGCGCCGGAGCGCCGCGCGCTCGCACCGCCGCTCGCGACGCTCTGCTGCCTGTCGCCGCCGGCGCTCGACGCCGGGCTCGAAGCGGTGCTCGGAGGAGTCCGTAGACGGCCGG
>DATNKH010000843.1:0-2449 GCA_035603475.1 Thermoanaerobaculia bacterium | reverse complement strand
CTCGCGTTCAGACCCCTCGCCCAAAGGGAGGCCCGGGGGGAGATCCGCCGTCCTCGGCCCGGCCCGGGGGGGAATGCCCCGGAGGTGTGCCGGTGCGATCCCTGATCTGCTGGGCGGTGTGGTGGGCGAGGGCCATGATGGTGACCATCGGGTTGACGCCGGAGGAGGCGGGGAAGGCGCTGGCGTCGGCGATGAACAGGCCGCGGACGCCGAAGACCTCGCCGCCGGCGTCGCAGACGGCGGTGCGCGGGTCGGCACCCATGCGGCAGGAGCCCATCTGGTGGGCGCTGAAGAGGGTGGACCAGTTGCGCTCGCTGCGGCTGCGCGCGACGCTGTCGAAGTAGCTCGCGCGCGCCGCGGGGTCGTCGACGGCGCGCAGGCCGAGGCGCCGGTGGTTCAAGGCCAGCAGCTGCCCGGCGCCGGCGGCGAGGAGCACCCGCGAGGCCGCCGCGATCCCCAGGCGCAGCTGCGCGCGCTCCCGGCGCCCGGGCCGGTAGTCGACCACCGGGGCGCCGTCGCGGTCCACCCGCACCCGCCCCGTGGAGCGGTCGCGCACCAGCACGATCAGGGTGCACTTGCGAGCGCTCTGCTGCATCTCCCGGCGGTGATCGCGGGCGCCGCACCAGGGCGTCGCCAGGGCCAGCAGGCCGGGGTGCGCCGGCGCGGTCTCGAGACGGAAGCCGTACCCGCCGGCCGCGCCCCTCGCGCCCCCGGCGCCCCCCGCTCCCCCTTCCGCCAGGCCGCCCGGGCCGGCGCCGCCCGCCGCGAACTCGTCGCAGAGGACGCTCTGCGGCGGCCCGCTCCACGGCTCGATCGGCCTCGCGAAGGTGCCGGCCACGCCGCTCGCCGGGTGCAGGTGCAGGTGGCGGCCCAGGGCAGGCAGCTCGAGACCCGAGCGCAGCAGGAGCGCCGGCGAGTGCAGGCTGCCGGCCGCGACCACGACCGTCGGCGCGCGGACCTCGACGGCCACCTCCTCGCCGGAGGCGGTCATGGCGACCGCCTCCACGCCGCGCACCCTGCCGCCGCTCCACAGCACCCGCCGCGCGCGGCAGCCGGTGAGGATGCGCGTGTCGCCCTGCCGCTGAGCGTCGAGCAGGAAGGTGGTGGCGGCGGTCTGCTTGCCGCCGTGGCGGCAGCCGAAGACGCAGTAACCGCACTGCCGCGTGTCGCAGCCGCGGGAGTTGCGCGCCACCGGCTGCCAGCGCCAGCCGAGCTCCTGGCAGCCGTCGCGCAGCACGGCGTTGTTGGCGTTGATCACGCTCTCGGGAGCCTCGGCGCCGAGCCGCTGTAGGACCGCGGCCAGCGAGCGGCTGAAGCTCTCCTCGGCGAAGAACGCGCAGCCGGAGCGCTCGGCCCATTCGTCCCGCACCGCGTCGGGGAGCGCCAGCGAGGTCTGCCAGTTGATGATGGTGCCGCCGCCGAGGGTCGCTCCCGCCAGGATGGCGATCCCCAGGTCGCGGGTCGCGGCCACGCCGCGGTCGAGGAACAGCGTGCGCATGGCGTGGAGCTCGGACTGCTCGAAGTCCGGAGCCTGCGCGCCGCCGCCGGCCTCCAGCACTACCACTCGCCGCCCGGCCGCCGCCAGCTCGGCCGCCGCGACCGAGCCGCCGGCGCCCGAGCCGATCACGCAGACGTCGGCCTCGAGCGTCGCCGGCGCCGGGATCGGCGTCAGCCGCAGCAGCGGCTCGCCGGGCGGCGGCGCCGGCCGGGAGGAGCGTGCATAGCCGATCGCCGGCCAGGTCGGGTTCTCCCCATCATGCGGGCAGACGCTGTAGAACAGCAGGACGGCGAGCCGCTTGAGCACCTGGAAGCCCGTGCGCAGCGGCTCCAACCGGCTGGTGGCCATCGCCAGCAGCACCCGCTCGCGCCGCGCCGGAGCCAACTCGGCAAAGGGCCGCGCCTGGCCCGCAAGCACCAGCATGAACGCCGGCTGCGCCAGTAACCACAGCAGCCGCCCGAAGTCCGCCCGCTGCGAGGCCGGCATCCCCCCGACCGTCCGCTCGATCTCCCCGGCCACGCCAAGCGCCCCGGCATCGAGCGAGAACAGCCGACCATCGTCCCCCGCCTCCGTCGCCAGCGCCGGCAGCAGAGCCAAGCACACCGCCTCGAGCGTAGCCCGCTCCGCCGGCGGCAGCACGAATCCCGGATCGCTCATGGACGCCTCCGGGGCATGCCCCCCCGGGCCGGGCCGAGGGTGGCGGATCTCCCCCAGTACCTCCCTTTGGGCGAGGCGTCGGAGCTCTCCAGCGGTGCCACTCAGACGCCTCGCCCAAAGGTCGGCACGGGGGGAGATCCGCCGCCCTCGGCCCTCCCTCCGCCTATCTGGACTCCTCTGTCAAGGCTCGGGGTGGGGTGGGGGCCTGATAACGTCGCCAGAGCAAGAGCGGTGACGGCCCTCGGCCGGTGGCCGGAGTCGACGCCGGTCGCATGGCCGCCCGGCAGGCTCGAT
>DATNKH010000842.1:0-3805 GCA_035603475.1 Thermoanaerobaculia bacterium | reverse complement strand
CTCGGCGGCGCGCCGCCCTACACCTACGCGCTGATCGGCGGCGCGCTGCCGTCAGGCTTGCACTTCAACGACGGCGCGATCACGGGCACGCCGACGAGGCTGGGCAAGAGCAACTTCGAGGTGCTCGTCACCGACGCGGTCGGAGCCACCTCGTCCGGCGTCCGCTCCCTCGAGGTCGTGGCGCCGCCGGCCGTTCCCGCCGCTCCCAGCAACCTCGCCGCGACCATGACCTCGCCCGGGGGGGTCTCGCTCTCCTGGCAGGACAACGCCAACCAGACCGCGGCCTTCCAGATCTCGCTCTCCCAGGACGGCGGACCGTTCCTCGAGGTCCAGGCCGCGGCGCCGCAGGCGACGACCGCTCTCGTGACCAATCTCTCTCCCGCCACCAGCTACACCTTCCGCCTCCGGGCGCAGAACGCCGCCGGCGGCGCGACGGACACGACCACCGCGACGTTGACCACGCCGGCGCTGGATCCGGTCGTCTGCAGGCCGAGCGCGAACGCCCAGTGCCTGCTGGGCAACCGGTTCCTGCTCGAGGCCATCTACCAGGATTCGCACGGCAACGCCGGGCTGGGGAACGTCGTCCCGATCAGCACCGACACCTCGTACCTGTGGTTCTTCAGCCCGTCGAACGTCGAGGCGGTGGTCAAGATGGTCGACGGCTGCGCTGACGGCGGGCACTTCTGGGTCTTCGCCGGGGGCCTCACCAACGTCCACGTCATCCTCCGGCTGACCGACACGCAGACCGGCGCCGTGCGCTACTACGAGGTCCCCTTCGGGCCGCCGTTCACTCCCATCCAGGACACCGCGGCGTTCGGCACCTGCGCCTCGGCGAAGGCAGCCCCGGACGCCGGAGCGGCGACGTCGGCGATGACAGCGAAGGCCCTGCGCGAGAGCGCGATCGCCGACATCGAAGCCCGCCTCCGCACCGCGTCGGCGGCCAAGCTCCCGGCGCGCGCCGAGGAGCCCGCCGCGGGCGTGACCTGCTCGCCGTCGCTGACGACCCTCTGCCTCAACAACAACCGCTTCCAGGTCAAGGCGACGTTCGACGCCGGCAACGGCAACAGCGGCAACGCCAATGTCGGCACGCTGACCTCCGACACCGGCTATCTCTGGTTCTTCAGCTCCAGCAGTGTCGAGGCGATCATCAAGGTGCTGAACGGCTGCGGCTTGACCGGCACCTACTGGGTCTTCGCCGGCGGCCTGACCAACGTCCAGGTCACCATCACGGTGACGGACACCCTGATGGGCAAGTCGCACCAGTACGTCAACCCGGCCAGCACCACGTTCGAGCCGATCCAGGACACGATGACGTTCAACACCTGTCCTTGAAGCATCGAGGCGCGGCAGGAGCACCTCCCGACGGGAAAACGCCCCTGCCGCGCCCTGCCCCTACCGCGGCTCGAGGTCCACGTCGAGGTCGCGGTCGAGGCGGGCGAGGAGAGCGCGGTCCTCGCGCCAGCCGGGCTCGAGCCGCACTTGCAGGTCGAGGAAGACGCGGCGGCCGAGGAACTCCTCGAGATCGTGCCGCGCGGCGGTGCCGATGGCCTTGATCATCTGTCCCTGGCGCCCGACCAGGATCTTCTTCTGCCCCGGCCGCTCGACGAGGATGGAGGCGTAGAGGAGCACCAGGTCCCGGCCTTCTTCCTCCTCCCAGCGGTCGATCAGCACCGCGGTGGCGAACGGCAGCTCCTCGTGGGTCGCGGCGAGCACCTTCTCGCGGATGCGCTCGGCCGCCAGGAAACGCTCGGGGTGGATGGTCAGCAGCTCCGGGTCGTAGAGCGGCGGCCCCTCCGGCAGCAGCTGCCAGAGGGCGGTGAGCAGCCGGTCGCAGCCGTCGCCGGTGGCGGCGCTGATCGGCACGATCTCGGCGAAGACCTCGCTCCGCGCATAGCGATCGATCATCGGCAGCAGGTCCGGCTTGCGCACCTTGTCGATCTTGTTGAGCGCCAGCAGGCAGCTCTCGCGGGGCACGCGGGACTGCCGCAGCAGGTCGAGCATGTAGGCGTCGCCGGAGCCGAAGGACTCGGCAGCGTCGACCAGCAGGCAGCGCGCGTCGGCGTCGCCGAGCGCGTCCAGGGCATGGCGCACCATCTGCTTGTTGAGGCGATGCAGCGGCCGGTGGATGCCCGGCGTGTCGTAGAAGACCATCTGGCCGCGCTCGTCCGAGAGGATGCCCACCAGCCGGTGCCGGGTGGTCTGCGGCTTGTCGGAGACGATCGCCAGCTTCTCCGCGAGCAGGCGGTTCATCAACGTCGACTTGCCGGCGTTGGGCCGGCCCACCAGCGCGACAGTGCCGGTACGCCTCCTGGGACCAGCCTCGGAGGCGGCGGCACTTCTGCGGTCGTCGCCGTCGTGGACCGGGGGCCGCTTCTTCATGCCGGCTGCTTCTCCGCTTCGGCCGCCTCAAGGGCGGCGGGCGGGACCCGCTCCACGCGCAGGGTCTTGATGCTGCGGTTGGCGACCTCCTCGACGGTGAAGCGCAGACCGTGCAGCTCGACCGTCTCGCCGGGCTCGGGCACGTCGCCCAGGGCGCTCAGGACGAGGCCGCCGACCGTCTCCACCTCGGCATCCTCGATCTCCACCTCGAAGAGCTCCTCGAGCGCCTCGAGATGGGCGCGGCCGTCGAGGCGCCAGGAGCCGTCGCCCACCGGCGTCCGCTCGGCGGCCTGGCCGTCCTCGTGCTCGTCGCTGATCTCCCCGACGATCTCCTCGACCAGATCCTCGACCGTCACCAGCCCGGCGGTGCCGCCGTACTCGTCGACCACGATCGCCATGTGGTAGCGCGATTGCAGCTCCTTGAGCAGCTCGGTCAGCGGCTTGGTCTCCGGGACGAAGAGCGGCGGCTTGAGCAGCTCCCGGAGCTGGGCCGCCGACGGCGGCGACGGCTCACGCAGCGCCTGCAGCACGTCGCGGATGTGCAGCACGCCGACGATGTGGTCGATCGATTCCTGGTAGAGCGGGATGCGGGTGTGGCCGGACTCGACGAAGCGGTCGGCGAGCGCGTCGAGGGTCGAGTCGACCGGCGCGCAGACCATGTCGATGCGCGGCGTCATCACGCTGCGCGCCTGGGTCTCGGGGAAGTCCACGATGTTGGAGAGCCACTCCCCCTGCTCGGGCTCGATGATGCCCTCGCGGGTGCCGACGTCGATGAACGCCTCGATCTCCTCGTGCGACGCCGCATCGTCCTCCTCGGCTTCCTCGTCCCGCTCCGGGCGCGAGCCCCGTACCCGCGCGGTGAGCCCGGCGGCCCGGGAGATCAGCGCCACCAGCGGCAGCAGTGTGAGCAGCGCCAGCCGGTAGAAGACGGTGAGCGCGCGCAGCGCGCGCTCGCGCTCGCGGCCGATCAGCGCCCGGTTGACGATCTCGAACGCCGCCAGCAGCAAGGCGGCGATGCCCAGCGACCAGGCCCGCGGATGCGGCGCGCCGATCGCCCCGAGGAGCGCCGCGGCGGCGACATAGAAGCCGATCGCCAGCAGCCGGCTGGCGAGCGAGAGCAGCGAGCGGAAGGTGGCGAAGCCCAGCGGCTGGTCATAGAGCGCGCGCAGCCGGCCGCCCGCCTCCTCGGCCCAGTGGCTCAGGCGGATCGGCCCGCTGCGCTCGAGCAGCGCCGACAGCACCGAAGCCAGCGCCGCCGCCGGCAGCAGGACGGCCACCGCCCACAGCGGGGCCTCGCTCGAGGCGGGGGCTGCCGCCGGCAGCAGCGCCGCCGCCGCCCACGCCAGGGCGTCGCCCGGGGCGGGTGGGTCAGCGTGCATGGCGCACCGTTGTCCGGGGGGCCCGAGCGCCGAGCCAGCGCCGCCGC
>DATNKH010000841.1:0-10646 GCA_035603475.1 Thermoanaerobaculia bacterium | reverse complement strand
GGAACCGGACGATCGCGGCGCTCGCCGCCGTCACGCTGGTGGTGCAGGCGACGCCGCGGTCGGGTTCCCTCGACACCGCCCGCCACGCCCGGGACCTCGGGCGCCCGGTCTATGCCGTGCCCGGGCCAGTCTTCTCGGCCCTGTCGTGGGGTCCGCACACCCTGCTGCGCCGCGGCGCGCTACTCGCGGGGCACCCCGAAGACATCCTCGATGCCCTGCCCGCCGCCGGCGAGATCCAACCGGAAGCGATCCCGGTCGACGGCCGCGAAGGCGCGGACGGTCAGGCCCCGACTGCGGCGGCTGCGGCAGCCGCGGCGACAACGATGCTCGCCGTGCCCGAGATGCCAGCCATCCCTGCAGCCGCCGCGGTGCTGGCGGCGCTGCGGCCGCGCGCGGCGCGCGGCGGGCGACCACGGCGGTCGCCCGACCAGGTCGCGGCGCTCGCCGGCCTGGCGCTCGACACGGTCCTTTCGGTGCTGCTCGAGCTCGAGATCGCCGGCAAGGTCGAGCGCCTTTGCGGCCCCGCCTATCGCCTGGTGAAGAGGAACGCGCGCGGCCGCCGGCAAGCGGGCGCAGAGATGTCATGAGACGCGGCATGACGCTCCTTGCGGGGGCCGCCGGGCCGGTGGTACTGTCCGCGCTCCGTGCCGTCCCGCCCGGCATGCTCGACCGGCACACTCGAAATAAGGAGGCGCCTCGCGGCGTTGCTAAGCACCGTGGCCAAGAACCTGCTGATCGTCGAGAGCCCTGCCAAGACCCGTACGCTGAAGAAGTTCCTGGGCAAGCAGTACGCCGTCGAGGCGTCGATCGGACACATCCGTGACCTGGTGAAGAAGGACATGGGGATCGGTCCGAGCTACGAACCGCATTACGAGGTCATCGCCAGCCGCCGCGAGGTCGTCAAGAAGCTGCGCGCGGCCGCGAAGAAGGCCGACACCGTCTTCCTGGCCCCCGACCCCGACCGCGAGGGCGAGGCCATCGCGTGGCACATCTTCGAGGTGCTCGGCAAGGAGCCCGAGGCGGTGCGCCGGGTCACCTTCAACGAGATCACGCGGCGGGCCGTGCTGCAGGCGCTCGAGCAGGCCGGCGACATCGATTTCAAGAAGGTCGACGCCCAGCAGGCGCGCCGCGTGCTCGACCGGCTGATGGGCTTCCGGCTGTCGCCGCTGCTCTGGCAGAAGGTCAAGCGCGGGCTCTCCGCGGGCCGCGTGCAGTCCGTGGCCCTGAAGATGGTCTGCGACCGCCAGGACGAGATCGAGGCCTTCCAGCCGCAGGAATACTGGAACATCGCCGCCGAGCTGGCAGCCGCCGCCCCGCCGCCCTTCATCGCCCGGCTGCACCGGATCGACGGCAAGAAGGCCGAGGTGGGCGACGGCGAGCAGGCCGCCGCCATCGTGCGCGACCTCGAGAGCGGCGGCTTCACGGTGCGGACCGTCGAGCGCAAGGAGGCCCAGCAGAAGCCCGGCGCGCCCTTCATCACCAGCCGGCTGCAGCAGGAGGCGGCCCGGCGCTTCGGCTTCTCGGTGAAGCGCACGATGGCGCTCGCGCAGGGCCTCTACGAGGGGCGCGAGATCGGCGACCGCGGCGCGGTGGGCCTGATCACCTACATGCGCACCGACTCCACGCGGGTGAGCGAGGAGGCGCTGGATGCGGCGCGCGAGCTGATCGCCGCCACCTACGGCCCGGCGGCGCTCCCCGAGGCTGCCAACCGCTACGCCTCGAAGAAGGGAGCGCAAGACGCCCACGAGGCCATCCGGCCGACCACCTTCGAGCTGCCGCCCGAGACGGTCAAGGACTTCCTGAAGGCCGACGAGTGGAAGCTCTACAAGCTGATCTGGGAGCGTTTCATCGCCTCGCAGATGCTGCCCGCTCTCTTCGACGTCACCCAGGTGGACATCGAGAACGACCGCTACACCCTGCGCGCCTCCGGCCGGGTGCTGAAGCGCCCCGGATTCCTCGCGATCTACCGCGAGGCACCCGACGACGAGACCGCGGGCGCCGCTTCCCCCGGGAGTGGCAATGGCAATGGCAGCGGCCATGGCGACGACCATGGCGACGACCACGCCGCCGCGGCCGCCGCGGCCAACGAAGCGACGGCGGCGCTCCCCTCGGGAGTCACCGCCGCCGTGCTGCCGCCGTTGCGCGAGGGCGAGACGCTCGAGCTGCGGCGCGTGGACAGCGAGCAGAAGTTCACCCAGCCGCCGGCCCAGTACAACGAAGCGACCCTGGTCAAGGCGCTCGAGGAGAACGGCATCGGCCGGCCCTCGACCTACGCCAGCATCCTCGGCACCCTGAGCCAGCGCGACTACGCGGACAAGGTGGAGGGGCGCTTCCGCCCCACGGCCCTGGGGCGACTGGTCAACGGCATGCTGCAGCAGGGCTTCCACGACATCCTCAACGAGGGCTACACCGCGGCGCTCGAGGAGCAGCTCGACGAGATCGAGGACGGCCACCTTGACTGGCGCCAGGCGGTCGCCAACTTCGACGAGAAGTTCTCGCGGGACCTCGAGACCGCCGGCGAGCAGATGCGCAACGTCAAGCGCGAGGGCGTGCCCCTCGACGAGAAGTGTCCCGACTGCGGCTCGCAGCTGCTGATGCGCTTCGGCCGCTACGGCACCTTCGTGGGTTGCAGCAACTACCCGACCTGCAAGTACACTCGCGATCTCGCGCCAGCCGCCGCCAACGGCGGTCCCACGGGCGCCTCCGCGAGCGACGGCGGCGCGCAGGCTGCGGGCGGCGCTGCCGGGGCCGGCGACGCCGCCGGCTCGCCGGTCTCCACGGGCTCGCCCGGCGCTCCGGCCGCCGCCGCCGAGGAGATCCCTCCCTGCGAGGAATGCGGCCGGCCGATGGCCTTGCGCCGCAGCCGGTTCGGCACCTTCTACGGTTGCACCGGCTATCCGGAATGCAAGGGCATCCGCAAGATCGGGCCGCAGGCGGAGCCGCCCAAGCCGACCGGCGTCGCCTGCCCGGAGTGCGGCAAAGGCGAGATCGAGGAGAAGCGCTCCCGCCGCGGCAAGCTCTTCTACTCCTGCAACCGTTATCCCGACTGCAAGTTCGCGCTCTGGAACCGGCCCGTCCTCAAGCCCTGTCCGGACTGCGGCGCTCCCTTCCTGCTCGAGAAGACCACCAAGCGCACCGGCACGCGCCTGGTCTGCAACACCGAGGGCTGCGGCCACTCCGAGCAGGTCGAGCCGGCGGCCTGAGGCGGGGAGCTGCCTCCCGTGGACGCCAAGGGAAGCCGGGGACCGGAATCCGCCGTGCCCGGAGCCGCGTAGGTCGAGACATGGGAATCCTCATGTGCTGTCTGAGCAGCCTGCCGGGCCGCGCCGTGATCGCCGCGGCCGCGCTGGCCCTGATCGCGGCGGTGGCGGCGGCGCCTGCGGCGCCCGCGCCGCCGGACTATGGCGCCTGGGACCAGCTGCTGACGCGCTGGTACGACCCGGCCCGCGGGATGGATTACAAGGGCCTCAAGGCCAAGGACGGCAAGACCCTGGCGGACCTGCGCGAGCGCCTGGCGGCGGTCGACGCCGCGGCGCTGCCACCGCCCGATCGGCTCGCCTACTGGATCAACGTCTACAACGTCAACGTGGTCGCCACCGTCGTCGACCGTTACCCGGTCGGGTCGATCCGCGACATCTCGACCGATTGGGTCACTCGCCTGAACGTCTTCAAGAAGGACACCGTGCCGATCAAGGGCAGTATGACTTCGCTCGACGAGATCGAGAACGCCAGGATCCGCCAGGGGTTCAAGGACCCGCGCATCCACTTCGCGATCAACTGCGCCGCGGTGAGCTGTCCGCCGATCCGCGCCGAGGCTTTCGTCGGCGCCCGCGTCGGCGAGCAGCTCGACGACCAGGCGCGGCGCTTCCTGAACGATCCGCGGCGGGGAGTCCAGATCGAGACCCAGGCGAACGGCGTGGTCATCCACCTCACCAAGGTGGTGGATTGGTTCGCGGAAGACTTCAAGAAGTGGGGCGCCGGCCAGGTGGCCTTCATCCGCAAGTACCTGCCGCCCGACAAGCAGAAGCTGATCGACGCCGCCAAGGGCAACGTCAAGCTCGACTTCTACTCCTACGACTGGACCCTCAACGACGCCTCGCCGAAGTGACGGCCGCGGCGGCCGGCGAGCCGCCGGCGGCCTACGGTGTCGCCGGCGGCCAGTCGCCGAGCAGCCGGCGCAGGGCGACGATCTGCCCGAGGTGGTACGAGTTGTGGTCGGCGGCGAGCATCGCCTCGCGCAGCAGTGTCTGTCCCTTGCCGTGCGGGAACGGCGCGAGCAGGTCGGAGGCGGGGTCGTCGACCAGGCGCACGAACGCCTCGAGGTCGACGCGGAAGGCGGCCACGGCGCCATCCCAGGCACCCTCGTCAGGCGGCTCGTTGCCGCCGACCGACCAGTAACCGTCGGGCCAGGCCGGCGACACATGCGCAGGATCGCGGCTGAACTCGAGGATGTCCCACTGTCCGAGGCGCAGGTGCTCGAGCAGCTGCCACAACGAGTGCTCGACGCCGTCGGGCGTCGCGCCGCGCAGCCCCGCCGGCACGTCGCGGACCGCCGCCTCGAAACCGACATGGGCGTGCTCGCCGCGCAGCAGCTCGACGAGCTCCTTGCGGAGCACGGAATGCGGGTCTTTGGTGGAGTCGCTGGTTGAGTCGCTCATCAGATGATTCTATGCGACCGGACCGGTCGTCCGCTGGGGGACCGGACCCGCTGACCAGTAGTGGGTCAATCTCCCTCGGAGTCCCTTTGGGCGACGGGCCAAAGTCCCCCGCCCCCGCAATCTCGGCCCCTCGCCCAAAGGGACGCCGAGGGAAATTGACCCGCTACCGCTAACCGGCGCCGGCCGGCCTTTTGTCATAATGCGCTGAAGATGTCCGATCCCGTACACGTCGTCGGCGGCGGGCTGGCCGGCTCTGAATGCGCCTGGCAGCTGGCGCGGCGGGGCGTGCCGGTGGTGCTGCACGAGATGCGGCCAGCGCAGCCGACGCCGGCCCACAAGACCGGCGACCTGGCCGAGCTGGTGTGCAGCAACTCGCTGCGCAGCGACGATCCGCTGCATGCCGCCGGCTTGCTCAAGCGCGAGATGGAAGCTTTCGATTCGCTGATCATCGCCGCGGCGCGCACCGCGGCGGTGCCGGCGGGGAGCGCCCTGGCGGTCGATCGCGAGCGCTTCGCCGCGCACGTCACCGGGGCGCTCGCCGGCCATCCCGGCGTCGAGCTGCGCCGCGACGAGGTGACCGGGATCTTTCCGGACGCTGCCGGCGCCGCCGGCGTCGACCTGGTCATCGCCACCGGCCCCCTGACCTCGCCGGCGATGGCGGCGGCGCTGCAGCGGCTGCTCGGCAGCGAGTATCTCTACTTCTACGATGCCATCGCGCCGATCGTGGAGGCCGAGAGCCTCGACATGAGCCGGCTCTTCTGGCAGTCGCGCTACGGCAAGGGCGGCGACGACTATCTCAACGCGCCGCTCGACCGCGAGCGCTACCTGGAGTTCCATGCCGCTCTCCTCGCCGCCGAGGTGCTGACGCCGCACGAGTTCGAGCAGGCGATCTTCTTCGAGGGCTGCCTGCCGATCGAGGAGCTGGCGCGCCGCGGCGTCGACACCCTGCGCTATGGACCGATGAAGCCAGTCGGGCTGCGCGGCCCCGACGGGCGGCGCCCCTGGGCGGTCGTGCAGCTGCGCCAGGAGACCCTGGCGCGGCGGCAGTTCAACCTCGTCGGCTTCCAGTCGCGGATGAAGTGGGGCGAGCAGCAGCGGGTGCTGCGCCTGATCCCGGGCCTCGAGCAGGCGACCTTCGTGCGCTTCGGCCAGATCCATCGCAACACCTTCATCAACGCCCCCAGCCACCTCGACGTGTGCTACCGGGTGCGGAGCGCGCCGCGGGTCCGGCTCGCGGGCCAGCTCACCGGCGTCGAGGGCTACCTCGAGTCGGCCGCCACTGGGCTGGCGATCGGCCTCTACCTCGGCCTCGAGCGGCAGGGGCGAGAGGTCGAGCCGCTCCCCGCCGCGACCGCCCTGGGCGCACTGGCCCGCCACCTCACCGAATCCGATCCGCGGCACTTCCAGCCGGCCAACATCAACTACGGTCTGTTCCCGGAGCTCGACGAGAGCTCCGGCAAGAGGGGCCGCCGCGGCGCGCAGGGACGCCGCGCCGCCTTTGCCGAGCGGGCGGCCAGGGAGCTCACCGCCTGGGCCGAGCGGCAGCGCCTGCCGCTGGTACGCGGGCCGCTGGCCGCGCTCGCCGGGACGGCTGGGACGGCCGGGACCGACGCCATCGTCGCCGCCACGACAGGAACGCCGGCCGCCGCGCCGGCCGCCGCCGGCAAGGGCGCGGGATGACGTGCGGCGGCTGATCCATCGCTACCTCGAGCACCTCGAGGCGGACCGCAACCTCTCGCCGCACACCGTGCGCGCCTACGAGGGCGACCTGCTGCGGTTCCTCGACTTCCTGGCCGGCGACTTCCTGGCGTGCCCGCCCGGGGAGGTGCACCCGGCGGCGGTGGACGGCCTCGCGGTGCGCTCGTTCCTGGCCTCGCTGCACACCCATGGCCTCAGCCGCCGCAGCCAGGCGCGCGCTCTCGCCGCCGTGCGCGGCCTGCTGGGCTTTGCCTGCCGCGAAGGAACCCTGACCGCCAACCCGGCGCAGGGGGTGCCGACGCCGAAGCTCCCCAAGACCCTTCCCCGCCACCTGCTGCCGGGCGAGGTGGAGGCCCTGATCGAGGCGCCCGCCGCCGCCGCAGGCGCCTTGCCCGGGAGCGAGCCGGCGCCGGGAGGCGCGCTGGCCGCGGCGCTGGCGCGGCGCGACCGCGCGGTGCTCGAGCTGCTCTATGCCGCCGGCCTGCGCGTCGGCGAGCTGGTCGGGCTCGACTGGGGGTCGATCGACCTCCCGGCGCGGGTGGTGCGGGTGCTGGGCAAGGGCGGCAAGGAGCGCATGGTGCCCTTCGGCCGGCCCGCCGCCACGGCCCTGCGGCAGTGGCTCGAGGACTGGGAAGCGGTCCGTGCCGCGCTGCCGGAGAGCGGCGCCGATGCCTCGGGCCCGGCCGGTGTGCGCGACGAGCCGGTGTTCTTGAACCACCGCGGCGGCCGCCTCAGCGACCGCTCGGTGCGGCGCATCATCGACCGCTGGATCGACCAGACGGCGCTCGCACGCGGTGTCCACCCGCACACCCTGCGTCATACCTTCGCCACCCACCTGCTCGAGGGCGGCGCCGACCTGCGCTCGATCCAGGAGCTGCTCGGGCATGCCTCCCTGTCGACGACCCAGAAGTACACCCACGTCGACGTGGAGAGGCTGCTCGCGGTCTATCGCGGCGCGCACCCCAGGGCCCGGCGCGGCGGCTGAGCCGGGGGGCGCCCCCCCTCTCCCGCCGGCGGATGTCTCCCTCCGTCCCTTTGGGCGAGGGATCGCAGTCCTCAGGCACCGCCCCCTAGACCTGGACCCCTCGCCCAAAGGGACGAAGGGAGACATCCGCCGGTGGAAAAGGGGGCGCCACTACCACCGGGCCCACGGGAAGCTGCCCTGGTACAATCCAGCCTCCATGGACTCCTTTGCCTCAACGACCGTGCTGCTGGTACGCCGCGACGGGAAGATCTGCATGGCCAGCGACGGCCAGGTCACGATGAACAACAGCACGGTGATGAAGAGCGGCGCCCGCAAGGTGCGCCGAGCCGGCAAGGGCCAGGTGCTGGTGGGCTTCGCCGGCGGCGGCGCCGACGCGCTGGCGCTCTTCACCCGCCTCGAGGCGAAGCTCGAGGAGTTCGGCGGCAACCTCGAGCGATCGGTGGTCGAGCTGGCCAAGGAGTGGCGCACCGACCGCGCGCTGCGCCAGCTGCAGGCGATGATCCTGGTCACCGACCGCGAGCGCACCTTCCTGGTCTCGGGCACCGGCGAGCTGCTGCAACCCGACGACGAGGACACGACGCTGGCGATCGGCTCGGGCGCCAACTTCGCGCTCGCCGCGGCCCGCGCTCTGCTGCGGCACACCGAGCTGTCCGCCGCCGACATCGTGCGGGAGGCGATGAAGATCGCCGCCGAGATCTGCATCTTCACCAACGACCGCCTCACCATCGAGGAGCTCTAGCTGGCCATGGCCATCCAGATCTCGGGCGAGGCCCAGGTCGGCGTCATCCTCGAGAACATGACGCCACGGCAGATCGTCGCCGAGCTCGACAAGTTCGTGGTCGGCCAGCGGCTGGCCAAGCGCGCGGTGGCGATCGCGCTGCGCAACCGCTGGCGGCGCCAGCAGCTGCCGGCGGAGATCGCCGACGAGATCGCGCCCAAGAACATCTTGATGATCGGCTCGACAGGCGTCGGCAAGACCGAGATCGCCCGCCGCCTGGCGCGGCTCGCCAAGGCGCCGTTCCTCAAGGTCGAGGCGAGCAAGTTCACCGAGGTCGGCTACGTCGGCCGCGACGTCGAGTCGATGGTGCGCGACCTGGTCGAGATCGCGGTCAGCATGGTCAAGGAGGAGAAGCGCGACTCGGTGCGCGAGGCGGCGGCGACGCGCGCCGAGGACCGCCTGCTGCAGCTGCTGGTGCCGCCGCGCCCGATCAGCAGCTACCTGAAGAGCGACCCCGAGGAGGACGACGAGGACGAGCTCGCCGCGACCCGCGAGAAGTTCCGCGACAAGCTGCGCTCGGGCGCGCTCGACCACCGGCGGGTCGAGATCGAGGTGGACGAATCCTCCTACCCCAGCCTCGAGATGTTCACGCCGCAGGGCGTCGAGGAGGTCGGTATCAACATCAAGGACATGCTGCCGGGCCTCTTCGGCCGCAAGAAGAAGCAGCAGGTGTCGGTGGTCGAGGCGCGCGAGATCCTGCAGCAGCAGGAGGCCGAGAAGCTGATCGACCGCACCCAGGTGGCCCGCGAGGCGCGGCAGCGGGTGGAGCAGGGCGGCATGATCTTCCTCGACGAGATCGACAAGATCGCCGGCCGCGAGGGCGGGCGCGGTCCCGACGTCTCGCGCGAGGGCGTGCAGCGCGACCTGCTGCCGATCGTCGAAGGCACCAACGTCTCGACCAAGTACGGCATGGTCAAGACCGACCACATCCTGTTCATCGCCGCCGGCGCCTTCCACGTCAGCAAGCCCTCCGACCTGATCCCCGAGCTGCAGGGGCGCTTTCCCATCCGGGTCGAGCTCGATGCCCTGACCGAGCACGACTTCGTGCGCATCCTGACCGAGCCCGAGACCGCCCTGACCAAGCAGTACTCGGCCCTGCTGTCGACCGAAGGCGTCGCGGTCGAGTTCACCGAGGACTCTGTGGCCGAGATCGCCCGCCTGGCGGTCGAGGTCAACGCCACCACCGAGAACATCGGCGCCCGGCGCCTGTCCACCTTGCTCGAGCGGCTGCTCGACGAGGTATCCTTCGACGCCCCCGAGATGGCCGGAGTCCACGTCCGCGTGGACGGCGAGTACGTTCGGCGGGCTCTCTCCGACATCGTCAAGAACCAGGATCTCTCCCGCTATGTCCTATGACCTGATGGGGCGGGGTTGGACGGCTCGGCCGATCGTGCGAGCCGGCGGCCCCGGGATGAAGGCGCATTCGGCCCTGGCGGCGGCACTGGCCATCACCCTGGCCTTGGCCGCCTGCGGCAAGGAAGGTCCGCCGACGCCGCCGCTGCGCGCGGTGCCGGCGCCGGTCAAGGATCTCGCCGTCCGCCAGCGGGGGACCCACGTGCTGCTGAGCTTCACCTACCCGCAGACCACGCCCGGCGGCGCCGCTTTGAACGGAGTCACCAAGGTCGAGGTCTACGAAGCGGTCCTGCAACCGCCGCCGCCGCTCAAGGCCCCGGCCAAGGCGACGGCGGAGAAGAAGCCGGGGAGCGCCAAGGCGGCGGGCGCCACGGCGCCGGAGGCGGGCAAGGCCGGGGCCAAGGCGACGGCGACGGGGGCTGCGACCGCCGCCGAGCCGGGCGCGGCAGCCGTCGAACCGGGCGCGGCCGGCACGCCTGCCGGCGCGACGGCGGCTACCACCGGCAAGGCCGCCGCGGCGCCGGCCCCGGGCTCGGCCGCCGCTCCGAGCATGCCTTCACCGCTCGATCCGCGGCAGTACGAGAGCCTCGCCAAGCTGCGGCTGACCTTGACCAGCAAGGACCTGGGCGCGGCGACGCTCGGCAACCAGCTGATCATCGACCTGCCGCTGCCCGAGCCGCTGCCGGCGGCGACCGCGACCGCGCCGGCGGCGGCGCCTGGACCGGCGCCTGCGAAGGTGCCGCCGGGGACGACCACCGCGAAGGCGGCGGCAGGAGCCGCGACCGCCATTGCCGGTGCAGGTCTGACCCGCGACTACGCGGTGCGCGCCTACGGTCCGCAGGGCGACCGGTCCGCGTTCTCGAACCAGGCGCTGCTGATGCCGAAGGAGCCGCCGCAGCCGCCCGCAGCGGTGATGGTGACCCCCCAGGCCGACGGCATCCTGGTCGCATGGAAGCCGGAGCCGAACGGCGGCAGCTACGCCGTCTACCGGCGCGCCGCCACCGAGCGCTTCAGCAGCAAGCCGCTCGCCCTGGTCAGGGGCGGCGAGACCAGGCACCTGGATCAGACCGCGCGCTTCGGGCAGAGCTATATCTACTCGGTCACCACCGTGGATCCCAGGCAACCGTTGGTCGAGAGCGCCATCAAGGCCGAGCAGGAGATCCGTTACGTGGAC